>JAKMFM010000032.1 GCA_022425445.1 Planktomarina sp. | reverse complement strand
CTTCTACACGTATGACAGGCATGGGATTTTCCTAAGTTGTTGTCGCACAGTGAAGCTAAGCATAGCACTTATGCGTCGTCAAATACATTGGGGGTGCTGTCAGACCCCGCAAGCTATATCCTTACCTTGGATACCCACCTGCAAAACGGGCCAACCCAATACGTTAAGTTAGGAGTTAAGAGAACCGGAGGCCTTATATAGCGCCTGCCGCACTTACACTGTTGAACCCAAACGGGGTCGCCAGTTACTCCGGAGGATCTTTCCAATGACTGCAATTACCCTGATCAAAGCATGGATAGCCTTCAGTGCAAATGAAAGGTGAGCAAGGATCAAGGTCAAAAAGCCATATCTCCAGCAGCATGTATGCGGTAGCCAATACAACAGGGGTCAAAAGAACCCAGCCTATTATTCGCAGCGTCGACGCTCTGAACATTTTAAAATCCGGATGAGGGTTGAAGTCTCATAGCCAAACTACATGAATCAGTGGACAAGAACAGTCACTAATCAATTCAGAACATTTTGCAAAACCAATTGTGGGGCCAACTGGGGGGCCATTAGTATCAATAGAGACTAAGTATATGTTTTTAAATATATTTGCCAAGTTATGTGGCGGAGGAACAGGGATTCGAACCCTGGGAGGACTCTCACCCTCGTCGGTTTTCAAGACCGGTGCATTCGACCACTCTGCCACTCCTCCGACAAGCGTCTACATAATTGCGAGAAATTGATTCAGCAAGAGCAAGAATGCACGAGAGCCGCAAGAAATCACCTTTGAACGATGATCGCCACTACTGGGCTTCCCTCCTGTGCCGCGATTGGGTTAGGTTGCCCAATACTAGGGCAGGCGTTTCGATCATCCAAGCGCCTGGTTTGAAAGCGCGGTCTCAATCGACCGGCGATAAATTTTCGGCAGCTTGGGCCAACCGGTGCCGCGCGCGACTATACTTAGGAGGGGATCATGCCCAAACGTTCCGGACCAATCTTGCTATTAGCCTTTTTCTGCGGCTGGATCGGTGGGGCAGCCTCAGCCTTTGAAACCAAGGCGCAAGCGGCCTATGTGCTGGATCATGGCAGCGGCACCGTGCTGCTGGCCAAGCAGGCAGACGTGGGCCTGCCTCCGGCTTCAATGTCGAAATTGATGACGCTCTTGTTAGCCTTCGAAGCGCTCCGTGATGGGCGCTTGCGTTGGGACGAGCGTTTGCCCGTCTCCACCCATGCCATGAGCTATGGCGGATCCACCATGTTTTTGGACACCACAGACCGTGTCACCGTCGAAGATCTTATTCGTGGCATTATCGTCTTATCGGGCAATGATGCCTGCGTTGTCATTGCAGAAGCCTTGTCTTTGGATGGCACCGAAGCTGGCTTTGCCGCTATGATGACTAATCGCGCCAAAGATCTCGGCATGGATCAGTCCGTATTTGCCAACTCCAACGGCTGGCCCGACATCAACCATCGCATGTCGATGAAAGATTTGGCGACGCTTGCGCAGCATTTGATCACTGAATTCCCCAAGCAATACACAATGTTTTCAGAAACGGAATTTTTGTTCGACGGCCGCGCCCCGAGCAACACGCGCAACCGCAACCCTTTGTTGACCCTTGGCATCGGCGCCGATGGGCTAAAGACTGGCCACACGTCGGAGGCCGGCTATGGTTTGGTTGGATCGGCGCAACAAGGCGAACGGCGGATTATTTTCGTTTTAACCGGCCTTCAATCTCCACAAGAGCGGGCGGAAGAGGCAGAACGCATCGTCACTTGGGCCTTCCGACAATTCACCTCCAAGACACTCAGCCAGCCTGGCGAGGCTTTGGCGCAGGCCGCAGTGTGGATGGGCAGCAGTCGCAACGTTGGCCTGTCACTTGATGGCACGCCAAAAATTCTGATCCCGGTCACAGGCGGGCACGAAATCACCTCGAAAATTGTTTATGACGGCCCCTTACAGGCCCCTATCGCCAAAGGCGACCAGGTCGCCGAACTTGTCATTTCTGTGCCGGGCCTGCCAGAGACCCGCCTGCCTTTGGTCGCAGCCCATAGCATCACGCGTGGCGGGTTTTTGCCACGCTTGCGCACAGCAGCACTCGTGCTATTGCGTAAAGTAAATGGAGGCCTGTCCGGCACATAGATGACTGACGCAAAATTTTTATCCTTTGAGGGCATAGACGGCTGTGGGAAGTCCACCCAAGCCAAGCGCCTGGCCGCCCATCTCACCACTGCGGGCCAAGAGGTTATTCTCACCCGTGAACCGGGGGGCAGCCCGGGGGCCGAAGCGATACGCAGCCTGTTGCTGACCGGCGCCACCGACAAATGGAGTGCTGAGACAGAGCTTTTATTGTTTACTGCGGCCCGACGCGATCACCTTGAGCGCACCATCACTCCAGCCCTGTCCGCAGGCAAGATCGTCGTCTGTGACCGCTTTGCTGACAGCACCCGTGTCTACCAGGGGGCGACCCGAGGGGATCTCCGCGGTAAGGTCGATGAGCTGCACAGGGCAGTGATTGGCCGTGAACCAGACCTGACCCTCATCATTGATGTCGATCCTGAAGTGGCCCTCGCCCGCGGATTGGCACGCAATTCTGGCGAGGATCGCTTTGAGGATTTCGGCCTGCCATTCCAACAAAAATTGCGCGCGGGTTTTCTTGCACTTGCGGCTCAATATCCGCAACGGTGCCACATTATAGATGGAAATCGAACACCAGAGGCGATTTTTACTGATGTATTGTCACTGGCCACGTCATGAGTGACCTGCCACAAGCCGATCGCATTGCCGGCCTACCTCATCCCTGTGAGACGGAACATTTATTCGGCCATGATGGCGCTTGCGCGCAGGTATTGGACGCCTTCAACGGTGACCGGATGCATCACGCTTGGATGCTGACCGGCCCGAAAGGGATTGGCAAAGCCAGCCTCGCCTATCACATATCGCGTTTTTTGCTCGCCGCCGAGCCAGCCGGAGACAGCCTCTTTGGCACGCCGCCGCCGGCAACAAGCCTATCCGTGCCCGCCGATCATCCTGTGGCGCGCCGAATCAAAGCGGGATCAGAGCCAGGCCTATGCATTTTACGCAGGCCAGTGGATGATAAAACCGGCAAGCTGAAAACCGTGATCCCCGTCGATACCGTGCGCGAATTGCGCCGATTCTTCGGCCTATCAGCTGGGGGCAATGGTCGGCGGGTGGTCATTGTCGACTGCATCGACGAAATGAACGCCAATGCCGCCAATGCGTTGCTCAAAGTTCTCGAAGAGCCGCCGCAAGATGCAGTTTTATTGCTGGTGACACACCAACCAAGCAGGATTTTGCCCACCATTCGTTCGCGCTGCCGCACCTTGGCCTGCGCCCCTATGTCACCAGACGACTTGGAGCGCGCATTTGCCCAGGCTTTGCCAGACCAAGCGTTTGATCCGGGCTTAAACGCCCTTGCCGCAGGCTCCGTGGGGCGCGCCGCAGAGCTGTCTTTAACCGGCGGAACCGACATGTATCGCGCAATCGTTAGCCTGTGCCAGGGCCTGCCGCAGATGGATCGCGGCGTATTGCTTAAATTGGCGAATTCTTCAGGCCGTGCGGCTGATGGAAAGTTGGAACAACTTCTTGATCTGCTAGACCTATTCCTTGCTCGCCTGGCCCGCGCTGGGGTAAGCGCCCCCGGCCACGAGGCCGCAAGCGGCGAGGTGGAGGTCTTCGCACGTCTCTGCCCCGGTCAGGCCGCCGCCCGTATTTGGGCCGATGCCCAGCTTGAGCTGAGCCAACGCGCTCGGCAAGGAAAGACAGCGAACCTTGACCCCAGTTCGCTGATCTTAGATATGGGATTAAAGATAGAGGAAACCGCGTCGAAAATTTTGCGCGAGAAAGGTCTTTTGTGATCGAGGCGCCAAAACTGACCGACAGCCACTGCCATCTTGATTTTCCAGATTTTGACGGCGAGCTGGACAAGGTCATCGCACGGGCAGCCGAGGCCGGCGTGCACCGTATGGTGACAATTTGTACACGCCTGCGCCAAGAGCCACAGGTGCGCGCCATTGCCGAAACTCATGCGCCAGTCTTCTATGCGGCGGGCACCCATCCGATGAATGCTGACAAAGAGCCACTGGCCAAGCTCGAGGACTTGCTCGCTCTGGCGGCACATCCAAAGTTTGTTGCCATTGGCGAAACCGGACTGGATTATCACTATACCGGCGAGAGTGCCGAGGTCCAAAAGCAATCCCTGCGCGTTCATATTGGGGCCGCTCAAAGAAGCAAACTGCCGTTGATCATCCATGCCCGCGCCGCTGATGAGGATATGGCTGAAATTCTGACGTCTGAATATCGCAACGCGCCCTTCAGCTGCGTCATGCATTGTTTCAGCTCGTCACCTGAGCTCGGACGCGCGGCTTTGGATTTGGGATTTTATCTCTCCATGTCCGGCATTGCCACATTCCCAAAATCCCAAGAGGTGCGCGACATCTTCGCATCGGCCCCCTTGGATAGGGTTTTGGTCGAAACCGACGCCCCCTATCTCGCGCCGCCGCCCTATCGGGGCAAGCGCAATGAACCGGCCTACACAGCCTTTACTGCGCAGGTTGGCGCTGATGTCTTCGGGCTGTCGTTGTCGGAATTTGCCGCCCAAACAGAGGCCAATTTCGAACGTCTCTTTTGGAAAGCCGCATGACGCGCCGGGTCACGATATTGGGATGCGGATCCTCCGGCGGTGTACCGCGTTTGGGCGACAATTGGGGCGCTTGCGATCCAGGCAATCCCAAAAATCGCCGGCAACGTTGTTCTGTTTTGGTTGAGCAATCGGGTCCAGACGGCATAACGCGCGTACTCATCGACAGCTCGCCCGATCTGCGGGCACAATTGCTAACGGCACAGGTGGGAGCGCTCGATGCCGTGGTGTATACCCATGCCCATGCAGATCACGTGCACGGGCTGGACGATCTACGGATGATCGTCATCAATATGCGCCGCCGCCTACCGGTTTGGGCGGATGCGCAGACAAAATCAGATCTTTTGTCGCGGTTTTCCTATGCCTTTGAAACGCCCGAGGGCTCCAGCTATCCACCCATTTTGGAGATGAACGATATCAGCGGCCCCTTCTCCATCGCAGGTGCCGGTGGCGCGCTGGACTTCACCCCCTTTGAGGTGACCCACGGCTCAATCAACGCCTTAGGGTTTCGCATCGGCGACATGGTGTACTTGCCCGATGTGTCCGACATCCCCAAAAATGCTTGGTCCCATGTGCAGGGACTCGATCTTTGGATTGTCGACGCGCTGCGCTATGCGCCCCACCCGTCACATACGCATTTGGAAAAAACCCTTGAGTGGATTGCGCAGGCGCAGCCAAAACGCGCCATATTGACCAATATGCATGTGGATTTGGACTATGCGACATTGCAAGCCGAATTGCCCGATGGCGTGGCGCCCGCCTTCGATATGATGACGGCAGTATTCTGACATGAGCATCGTGCTCCAAGTGATCCTGCCGGTATTTTTTGTTGTAGGTTTCGGATATCTGGCCGTTTGGCGCAAGTGGTTCTCGGACGCAGGCATTGGCGCCTTGATGGCCTTTACCCAAAATTTTGCCATCCCCTGTCTGCTGTTTCGCGCCATCTCAACGTTGGACCTCGGCCAAACCTTCCAACCCGGGTTACTTAGTAGTTTTTACATCGGCGCGATCGCCGGGTTTGGCTTGGGCCTGTTTGGCGCACGCATCCTGTTTAAACGCAGTTGGGAAGACAGCGTGGCCATTGGATTTTGCTGCCTGTTCTCAAACACAGTGCTCTTAGGTCTGCCGATCACCGAACGCGCCTATGGCACTGAAGCCCTGACGGCAAATTTTGCCATCATCGCGGTCCATGCACCGATCGGATATACACTCGGCATTGCGGTGATGGAGCTGGTGCGCGGACGCGGCCTTAGCGGCAAAGCGTTGCTGCAAAAAATAGTGAAATCAGTCTTTAAAAATGCACTGGTGATTGCCCTGAGCCTTGGTTTCGCGGTCAACTTATCGGGCATTGTTTTACCAGAAATTATGACCGATGGCGTGGATCTTTTATCCCGAGGCGCGCTACCGGCGGCATTGTTTGGCTTGGGCGGCGTTTTGGTACGATATCGGCCAGAGGGCGATATTCGGGTGATTTTATACATCTGCGCAATCTCGCTTTTCGTTCATCCCGCCTTGGTTTGGATCACCGGAAGCTATGCCAATCTCTCTACCAGTGATTTTCGCAGCGCGGTTCTGACCGCGGCCATGGCCCCCGGGGTCAATGCCTATATTTTCGCGCAAATGTACGGCCGTGCACAGCGTGTCGCAGCTTCCGCTGTCTTAATTAGCACCGGTCTGACAATTTTCACCGCAAGTCTTTGGCTGTACGCCCTGGGCTAGACCTTAAGTCTAGACAAATCGCGCGGGACGAAAACTCGACAGAAGTGGGCTTGACCTGCCGTGCAAAATTTCTTCAGCCAGCAGCTGCCCGACCAAAGGGCCAAGTGTCACGCCGCTGTGCATCACCGCCATAAAAATCTTCGGGGCGCCGGGAACTGCGCCCACAACAGGCAGGCCATCCAATGGCACGGGGCGTTTGCCCAGTTTCACCTCTGCCAGCTGCACATCCGGTTGGCCACGCAATTTTTGGCGAATCCGCGCAATCACGCTCTCCGCCAGTGCGGGCACATCTCCTGATGGATCCAAGTCACCGCTAAATATTTCCCCGGCTACAAGACTGCCATCAGGATTTTGTCTGAAGTGCACATCGGGCGTCATAAGAATATGATGAATGCGCGTTTGCACCGGCTTGGTCTGCACAATCATGCCGCGTTTATTGGCCATGGGCAAAGTCCAGCACAGACCGGTCAAACCGCGGCACGCCGCAGCGCCTGTGGCCAAAATCACAAAATCACAGGGCAGATCGCCCATCGATGTCTGAACAATATAACCACCGCCCGCGCTATGGCGCAGCGCATGGACGGCCTGTCTAGAGCAAAGCCGCCCACCCCGCTTCTCCACATGCGCCAAAAGGGTCTGCGCCACAGATTGCGCTTGTGCGGCCCCTTCCATAGGCGTGAACAGCGCATGATCCGGACATTCGCGCAGGTTGGGCTCACGCGCCGCGATCTCATCGGGGTCAAGGCGCCAGGCAACATAGTCCCTTAGAGTTAGACTGGCAAATTGCACCTCAAAATCTTGCCCAGCATCTTCCCACCACAGCGTGCCCGGCCAGATAACATGGGCCTGTAACTCTAACCTCTGGCCCAGAGTTCGAAAGGCCTCGACGGCCGCCTGGCGCAATTCGAAATAGGCTTGGGTTTCGGCAAAACTTGCATTGATCCAGCCAAAAGAGTTGGCACTGGCCAGGCCTCCCAACGGCCCTTGATCCAAAACAGTGACCTCGGCACCAAGATCTTGGCAAGCCAAAGCCGTGCTGGCGCCGATGATTCCAGATCCCACGATCACCACCCGTGCTGCCGCCGCCATATCCTGCCCTTCCTTCCCAGTACTTTCGGTCTTTGAGCAGTCATGACACGTTGGCACCTGGCGCGTGAAGCAATTTCCATCACCAGTGTGAAAAAATGATGCCAGCGGGACATTGAATCGGAGTTTGCCAGCCCGCCCCCTTGTTTCTGCGCAACAGAAGCCCAATTCTAGCAGGGACAAGGAATCAAAAATGCACAATAATTCGCCCGAACAAATGCCCATCCAGCAAAATCCCGCTCCGAATGTGCGCGACAGGGAAAAGATGGAAGGGGGCAAGGCATTTCGACTTCAAACCGAGTTCACGGCAGCAGGCGACCAGCCCTCCGCCATCAAAGAGTTGGCCGGGGGCATCAATGCGGGCGAGGCCTGTCAGGTCTTGCTCGGAGCCACGGGCACAGGCAAGACCTTCACCATGGCGCGGGTCATACAAGACACTCAGCGCCCAGCGATTATTCTTGCGCCCAACAAAACCCTCGCAGCACAGCTTTATGGAGAGTTCAAAGGGTTTTTTCCGGACAATGCGGTGGAATATTTCGTCAGCTATTACGACTATTATCAACCCGAAGCCTATGTGGCCCGCTCGGACACCTACATTGAGAAAGAAAGCCAAATCAATGAGCAAATCGACCGGATGCGCCACTCGGCGACCCGCGCTTTGCTGGAACGCGATGATGTCATTATCGTGGCTTCGGTGTCCTGCATCTATGGCATAGGGTCGGTCGAAACCTATGGGGCGATGACCCAAGATCTGCACAGTGGCAATTGCTATGACCAGCGCCAGGTCATTGCTGATTTGATTGCCCAGCAGTATCGACGCAATGACCAAGCTTTCCAACGCGGCACCTTTCGCGTGCGTGGAGACAGTTTGGAAATTTGGCCGGCGCATTTGGACGACCGGGCTTGGCGTTTGAGCTTTTTTGGCGAAGAGCTGGAGACCATTGTCGAGTTTGATCCGCTGACCGGCGCACGCACCGATACGTTTGAACGGGTGCGGATCTACGCCAACAGTCACTATGTTACCCCGCGCCCGACCATGCAACAGGCTGTGATTGGTATCAAACAAGAGCTGCGGATGCGGCTGGATCAATTGGTGAACGAGGGCAAGTTGCTGGAAGCTCAAAGGCTGGAACAGCGCACAAATTTTGATCTGGAAATGCTTGAAGCGACCGGCGTATGCAGCGGGATTGAAAATTATTCGCGCTATCTCACAGGCCGCGCGCCCGGGGAGCCGCCCCCAACACTGTTTGAGTTCATCCCAGACAATGCCATTGTTTTCGCAGATGAAAGCCATGTTAGCGTGCCGCAGATTGGCGCGATGTATAAGGGCGACTACCGCCGCAAATTCACACTTGCCGAACACGGGTTCCGATTGCCGTCCTGTATGGATAACCGACCGCTCAAGTTCGAAGAATGGGATGCGATGCGGCCGCAGTCGATTTTTGTCTCCGCCACCCCGTCCAAATGGGAGCTTGACCAGGCGGGTGGCGTTTTCACAGAGCAGGTGATCCGTCCCACGGGCCTGCTTGACCCACCGGTGGAAATTCGTCCCGTAGAAACCCAAGTGGATGATCTTCTCGATGAGATACGCAAGGTCACAGCGATGGGACAAAGGGTTTTGGCCACAACATTGACCAAACGCATGGCCGAAGATCTCACCGAATATCTGCATGAGCAGGGCATTCGGGTACGCTACATGCACAGCGATATCGATACGATTGAGCGCATTGAGATACTGCGGGATTTGCGGTTGGGCGCCTTTGATGTCCTGCTTGGCATCAACCTTCTGCGCGAGGGTCTCGACATCCCTGAGTGCGGCTTGGTTGCGATTCTCGATGCAGATAAAGAGGGGTTTTTGCGGTCTGAAACATCTTTGATTCAAACCATTGGCCGGGCCGCGCGCAACGCCGATGGGCGGGTCATCATGTATGCAGATCGCATGACCGGCTCGATGGAACGCGCAATTGGTGAAACCAACCGTAGGCGCGAAAAGCAGCATGCCTACAATCTGGCCCATGGCATCACCCCTCTGACAGTAAAAAAGAATGTCGAAGATGTGCTTGCCGGTCTTTACAAAGGCGATACAGATATGGCGCGGGTCACGGCGAAAATCGATCCGGCCTTGCAAGGCGGCAATATCCAGACCGTCCTCGAAGGGCTGCGGCTCGATATGCGAAAAGCGGCAGAGAATCTGGAGTTTGAGGAAGCCGCCCGTTTGCGCGACGAGGTCAAACGCCTCGAGACTGTGGAGCTGACCATCTCAGATGATCCCCTGACCCGGCAATATGCGGTCGAAAAAGCAGTGGAAGACGCTCACAACGCCTCAGGCCGATCAAAAGCAGGACGCGCTGGTCAAAGGGGCGGTGCGCGGCGACGTAAATAGACAGCACCGCATTGATCCGCAACCGCGGCCCCTCAGCTGGGTTCTGCTCTGCGGAACAGGGGTAAAAGCTCGGCGTTGAGAGAACCTAGCTGTAGCGTACGGTGCTCACACGCCCACCTCTTGAGAGGGTAAAAGCTGGACACCGTTTATGCGCCAGACATCGTCCAATTGCACCATTTGATACGCCATAATATGATATCGTCCCTGGCTGTCACGGATTTGCACTTTCTGCCAGAAATATCCTTCAACCGTGGCCAGTTCCAAAAAGGCTATCTCGGACGGGCGGTACACCATGGGATAGCCTTGCCGTACCATGCGCCCAAACACGTCCGGCGCACGGAATATCTGCTGAATAGTGGGGCTGGCGTAGGTAAAGGCTCGTTCAAAGTCATCCGCCTGAAATGCCGTGATTTGCGCGCGGATTGTTGTTTCAATCGCCTTGCTTTCGGCCCAGGCCGGAAATGACGCAGCGATCCAAAAAGCAATTGCTAGAATGAATTTTCTCATAACGCCCTCCTATTGACTGCCTGAAAAATAGGGCGCAACAGAACGGGGTCAAATGCTGGGCCGGTTAGATAAACTCGCCGGCAATGCCTTTATCGATCAAAGCGATGCTCTCCTCGATGCCCAAAAGCGCAATAAAGCCACCAAACCGCGGCCCCTGTGACGCACCCAAAAGCACCTCGTAGAGCGCTTTGAACCAATCGCGCATCGGGTCAAACCGCTCGCGCCCACAGGCGAAAACCAAAGATTGCAGCGCATCTCCATCCAAACCTTGATCCCAAGCCTTCAATCCCTCGCGCAGCGCGATCAAAGCCTCTCGCTCCAGATCCGTTGGTGCTCGGTAGACTTTGGCGGGCTTAACGAAGTCATTGTAATATCGGACCGCAAACTCCGCCGCCGCATCCAAATCCGCATGGGTTTGGGCGGAGGCTTCAGGCGCGTAACGTTTGATAAAGCCCCAGAGTTGATCTTTATTTTCCGCTCCAGAAACCGACGCCAGATTGAGCAGCATAGAGAACGGCACGACCATTTTACTAACCGGCACATCGCCACCATGAATATGCCAAACTGGGTTGTTCAGCCGGGCCTTATCGTCCTGCGTCTCATAGGCGCGCAATTGCTGGTGATACTCATCCACCGCCTTGGGAATCACATCAAAATGCATCCGCTTGGCAGTTTTGGGCTTCAGATACATGAAATAAGACAGGCTTTCCGTGCTGGCATAGGTCAACCATTCATCAATGGATACGCCATTGCCGGAGGTCTTGGAGATCTTCTGCCCATTTTCATCCAGGAACAATTCATAGCTGAAATGCTCCGGCGCCGGATGCCCCAGAATTCGACAAATTTTATCATATATCGGGGTATTGGTGGAGTGATCCTTGCCATACATCTCAAAATCCACCCCCAAGGCGGCCCAGCGCGCACCAAAATCGGGTTTCCACTGTAACTTCACATTGCCGCCCGTCACTGGAAGGGTCATCTCCTCGCCCTCTTCAGTGTCAAAAGTGATGGTGCCATTTTTGGCGTCCACAGATTTCATGGGCACATAAAGCACCCGTCCTGTCTCAGGGTGAATGGGTAAGAAGATTGAATAAGTCTTCTGCCTTTCCTCACGAAGCGAGGTCAGCATCACCTTCATGATATCATCATATTTTTCCACGGCCCGAAGCAGAACCTGATCAAACTGACCAGATTGATAAAACTCCGTGGCGCTAATGAATTCATATTCAAAGCCGAATGTGTCCAAAAAACGGCGTAACATGGCATTGTTATGATGTCCGAAGCTCTCGTATTGCCCAAAGGGATCTGGGACAGAGGTCAAAGGCCGCTGCAAATGCTCGGTCAGACTCTCCGGATTTGGCACATTGCCTGGCACTTTGCGCATGCCATCGAGATCATCGGAGAAACACACAAGCCGAGTTGGGAGATCGCTCAGTTCTTGAAAGGCGCGCATAATCATTGAGGTACGCGCCACTTCGCCAAAGGTGCCAATATGCGGCAGCCCACTGGGCCCATAACCAGTCTCAAATAAGACATAACCCTGCTCAGGCGATTTTTTTTCGAAGCGTTTCAAAATCCGCCGCGCCTCTTCAAAGGGCCAGGCTTTCGATTGAGCAGCAGCGTCACGTATTTTGGACATATTTAACTCCAGTTTCCTTGCGCTTCCCTATTGCCGCAAGCGCCCCGGGTCAATAAGTTGTCAACACAGCTTTAAAGGACATCTCCTCGTGACGACCCATCCCCCGTCTCTCTCATCGCAAGATTGTCTGGTTGCCGTCATGATTGCCGTGTCCGCAAGTGATGAAAACATTCGCACAGCGGAGCTGATGAGTATTCAAGCGATCGTAAATCACCTGCCAATCTTTGCACAATACGACGTTGAGCGCATCAAAACTGTGGCCGCGATGGTCGTGGATCTATTATCCGAAGAAGACGGGCTAGACGCGCTGTTTGGTCTCATCCAGGACGGACTGCCCGATGGTTTAAACGAAACCGCCTATGCTATGGCCTGCGATGTGGCCGCGGCGGATGGAAAATTGGGGCAAGTCGAGTTGCGCATGCTGCAAGAAATACGCCATGAGCTTGAGGTTGATCGCCTGCATGGCGCCGCCATTGAGGCAGGCGCGCGCGCAAGGTTCCGTACCCTAACGTAAATGCCCAAGCCATTTGCGCAAGAGCGCATATTGCAGGCTGCGCGATCGTGCTTCCCAGCCCTTGACCCCTGGCGGATTTTCACGGCCCTTCACTTTCTCGCGCTGCGCCAGATCGGCGGTCAAAATAGCAAAGCCAAGACTTTTGTCCTGATAGGTGAGATATCCTGACAGCGAGCTGACGAAATTTAAGGTGCCTGTTTTGACCCGCAGATCCACGCCAGCCATCGGCTTTCCTTTGTGGCGCAGTGTTTTGGGCTTGAGCAAATCGGCCAGCCCGTTGCGATGGTGCCAGGCCATGAACATCGCCAACCCGCCAGCGGTCAGCCGCGATTGATCCGACAGACCGGAGTGATCGACAACTGCACCACGCATCCCATGGGCCTGAGCAAACTGGCTCAGAGCCGCTGCCGATTGGCGCAGATTTGGCGCACGCGAGGCTGTGAGGCCGATCACCTCCGCGGTTAAATTCGTCGATAGTTTCAACATTGATTTGGCAATTTCATGGTACGGCCGCGACTTTTTTTGCGCGATCGTCACCGCCAGCACCACCTCAGGGTGCTGGCCCTGGATAATGGTTGGAGACGGCAGCTCTATCCCCATTTCTGCGCATATCACCTGAAAAGCTTCACCGGCATAGCGTCTGGGATTGCGCGCAGGCAACCAGCGCCCCCCATCTTTGCCCAAGGCAGAGCGCTGTACGGACCACTGCTCGCGCTCTGGCCTGTGTTGGTAGCCATAGCTCGGCCCGTTTCGCTCTTCGACGCGCATGCCAATGGAGGGGATCTGAGGGCGATAAATTCGACCCGGCGCGCTCATCGACAGATCATAGCCACCACCTGCCTGGCGGGCCCATTCAAATTGCACCCGATTGAGATTGAGATTCACCCCGGCTATCGCTGGGTTGTAATTGGCTTGCGGCAATTGGCCGTTATCAATTTCACGCAGATAGGGAAATCCATTGTCGACAATCAAAAGCCGCCCCTTAACCGCCTTCACACCTGTTTTATGCAAAGCCTTGGCAAAATTGACCAGATCATCTGTGTGCAAAGTGGGATCCGCGGACCCAGTCAAAATGATATCGCCAAGCAGCGTCCCATTTGTGACCCGCCCCTGCAGCCTCAGGCTGGTGAGGAATTGAAAATCGCGCCCAAGTTTTTGCAAGCCATAGGCGGCGGTCAGCGCTTTGGTCACGCTGGCCGGCGGCAATTCCATCTCAGGAGCATAGGCGTCGAGAACCGCCCCCGTTTCTGGATCCATGAGAGCGCAGCTGACCTGACCCCTGAGGGAAAACGCACGAACAACCGAGGCCGCGCCACCCACGCGCTCAGACGACGCATCAGGCCTGGCGGTGGGCCGCAACGAATTCAAAGGTGCTAGACCAAGGGCTGACGAGCCAACCGCCGCCAAGGCCGCCCCCAGTGCTGCTCTGCGCGTGAAAGTGGTTTCCATCCCCAATGGCTAGCGGGGCGGGTATGTCTTTGGCAAGACTGTTTTCATGGGGCTGGTGCCGAAGGCCGGTGACTGTTACCCCGTTGGGATGTGGCGTGCTATACTCTTTATGTTGATCGGGATGATGCTCGTCCCAACCGGCGATGCCGCCAGCAAACTGCTGTCAAATAGCCATGGATACCATCCATTTTTCATCACTTGGGCCCGATTTACCGTTGGATCCCTCCTGGTGCTGCCCTTTTTCCCGCACCGTTGTTTCAGTGTTTTTCGCAACCCAGTGGCTTGGTTTCGGGGGCTGCTGTTGGCGATCGGCATCAGCGTCATCACCTTTGCGGTTGCATTGGAAGACTTGGCGGATGGTTTTGCGGTCTTTTTTATTGGGCCTATTATGAGCTACATTCTGGCGGCAATCTTCCTAAAAGAACCCGTCACCCTACCGCGCAGCGCTTTGCTTTTCCTTGGCTTCACTGGAATTTTGCTCATTGCCAGACCTGGCTTTGGCTTTTCCGTTGGGCTGGCTTGCGCCCTTCTGGCCGGGTGCGCTTATGGAATATTCCTGACCCTGTCACGCCTGGCAGCAGGTCAGGAAGAGCCCAAAGCGCTTTTGTTCTCGCAATTGCTCATCGCCGCCATCCTCTGCACGCCAATGGCGCTGATTTATTGGCCGGAGCATCTTTTGGCCAGCCCAATGCTGCTCACCGTCTCCGGCGCCGCCTCGATGCTTGGCAATATGTTTTTGATCCTCGCCTACGGGCGGGCGCCTGCCACCCGCATGGCGCCCTTCGTCTATTTTCAACTCGTGGGCGCATTGTTATTGGGATGGGGTGTTTTTGGGACATTGCCCGATATCTGGGGGCTTGCCGGTTTGGCATTGCTGATGATCTCAGGCTTTGGCTCCGCCTTCTTGCGGCGTTAGCCCCAGCCCCCGCGGTTGCGAATGGCCGAAGAGCTCGCCGGGCTTTGCGGCATGTCAACAAAACACCAGGCCGGCGCTGCGCAATGGCTCAAAAGCCTTGACGCGCGCGCAGACAGCCGCGCCGAGGCGAAGCGCCGCGCCGCTGGCGCGCATTGCGCCGCAAGCCCTTGCCCTGGCCGGGCCAACACGCCGACAGGCATCAGTTGTAAAATATCTTGCCAGTCGCGCCAATGATGAATCTGCGCCAGATTATCTGCCCCCATAAGCCAGGTGAAGCGCGTGCTGGGATAGATGGCGCGCAGCCCGCGCAAGCTGTCACAGGTAAATCTTGTGTCCAGCTGGGTTTCCAGATCGGTGATGACAATACGCGGATGATCAATCATCCGCTTGGCATGAGCCACCCGTTTAACGAGCGGTGCAGGTCCTTGCGGCTTCAAAGGATTGGCCGGGCTGACCAGCCACCAGATTTCATCAAGATCAAAACGCTTTAGCGCCTGTTTGGAGATCCGCAGATGCCCATCATGGGCCGGATCAAATGATCCACCCAAAAGGCCGACGCGGCGGCCGGCACTCGATTTTGGCAAGTTAAATCGCATCATTACTCACCCTTAGCGCAGATAGACACCTGCGCAAACCATGGCCACGCCTGTTTTCGCAATTTCACATTTGCGCCGGCGCGCGCGTCACTGTAACAGAGGTTTGAATTTTTCAGTCTAACACCCGGGGGCACAGATGGCCGCATATCAATACGTATACCACATGGATGGCGTTTCAAAAACTTATCCCGGTGGCAAAAAATGTTTCGAAAACATCCGCCTGTCCTTCCTTCCCGGCGTGAAGATTGGTGTGGTTGGGGTAAACGGCGCCGGGAAATCAACACTGCTCAAAATTATGGCCGGCCTCGATACAGATTTCTCCGGCGAAGCCTGGGCCGCAGAAGGCGCGAAAGTTGGCTACCTGCCGCAGGAGCCGAAACTGGAGGCAGGCTTGACCGTCCGCGAGAACGTCATGCTGGGCGTGAAGGCCAAAAAAGACATCCTGGATCGCTATAATGATCTGGCGATGAATTATTCCGATGAGACCGCCGATGAAATGGCTCAGCTGCAAGATGAAATTGATGCCAACAATCTTTGGGATTTAGATGCTCAAATTGACGTCAGCATGGAAGCGCTGCGTTGCCCACCAGACGATGCGATGCCAGAAAATCTTTCAGGCGGCGAAGCGCGCCGGGTCGCCCTTTGCCGGCTGTTGCTCGAGCAACCCGATATGTTGCTGCTTGATGAACCCACCAACCACCTGGACGCCGAAACCATTGGCTGGCTGCAAAAACACCTGATTGACTATACCGGCACAATCCTCGTTGTGACTCACGACCGCTATTTCCTCGATGACATCACCGGCTGGATCCTCGAGATTGATCGTGGCCAAGGCGTGCCATATGAAGGCAACTATTCCTCTTGGCTTGAACAAAAAGCCAAGCGCCTGGCGCAAGAATCCCGTGAGGATAAGTCCAAACAAAAAACGCTAGAGCGGGAATTGGAGTGGATGCGGCAAGGTCAAAAGGCCCGGCAGGCCAAATCCAAAGCCCGTATTGCTGCCTATAACGACATGGCCAATCAATCCGAACGTGAAAAATTGGGACGTGCTCAAATCATCATCCCAAATGGACCGCGTTTGGGCTCTAAGGTCATTGAAGTCACTGGGCTCAAAAAAGCCATGGGTGACAAGCTCTTGGTTGAAGATCTCTCGTTCTCACTGCCACCCGGTGGCATTGTTGGGGTGATCGGGCCCAATGGCGCGGGCAAGACCACCTTGTTCAAAATGCTCACTGGGCAAGAGCAGCCTGATGCAGGCTCGGTTGATTATGGCGACACTGTACAGTTGTCCTATGTCGATCAATCTCGCGATGATTTGGATCCCAATGCTAATGTTTGGGAGGCCATCGCCGACGGTCTTGATGTCGTGCAACTGGGGGATGTGGAAGTCAACGGGCGAGCGTATTGCTCAGCTTTTAACTTCAAAGGCGCAACCCAACAGAAAAAAGTCAGCTTGCTGTCGGGCGGGGAACGCAACCGGGTGCACATGGCGCGCTTGCTGCGCACGGGTGGCAATGTCTTGTTGCTCGACGAGCCGACAAACGACTTAGACGTGGAGACCCTACGGGCGCTCGAAGATGCTTTGGTTGATTTTGCCGGCTGCGCTGTGGTCATTTCCCACGACCGCTTTTTTCTGGACCGGATCTGTACCCATATACTCGCCTTTGAGGGCGATGCGCATGTGGAATGGTTTGAAGGCAATTTCGAAGACTATGAGGAGGATAAAAAACGCCGCCTCGGTGCCGATGCCCTTCAACCCACACGGATCAAGCATAAGAAATTCGCCCGTTAAGCAGCTCTGCTTGGCGGCCGATCCCACCCCCCTGCGGACCGTCTTGCGGGCCTGCGCGGGGCTTTTCACCGCTTGAGCGTCTTCTGGCTTGCAAAAAAATTTCGAAACCGCCATATGGCCCCTGCGACCGTTACCGCATCTCGACCAACTGTTTTGCTTACAAGGCCACAGTCCTCGACATGAATTGACTGACGCCGACCTGCCGCAATACCGTGGGCAGTAATGTAAAATGGAGTAAACGGGATGGCTACTGGCACCGTAAAATGGTTTAACGCAGACAAAGGTTATGGCTTTATTGCACCGGACAATGGCGGCGAAGATGTGTTTGTGCACATCACTGCTGTGCAACGTGCGGGTCTCGAAGGTTTGAATGACAACCAAAAAATTAGCTTTGAAGTTGAAACTGGCCGCAACGGCCGTGAAGCTGCGACCGACCTGCAAGCACAATAATATAATTCAGGGCCAATCTAAGCTGGGGATTTAATCCGCATTACCTAGATTGGCCTTTTTCATGGCGCAATAGTAAAAGCGCGACTTGAGCCTAGGCAATTCATGCCAATCGTAAAAGGGCTAGTGCCGCGGGATCTTTTGTAAAAGCGGCAGAAGAGCGCCCATATCCGGGCCATGCGACAAACCCGTTAAGACTTTGCGGAGCGGCATAAACAGACCTTTGCCCTTGCGTCCTGTGGCCTCTTTGACCGCCGAGGTCCAAACGCTCCAAGTGCCGGAATCAAACGGGCCGGCCGGCAGCATCGACAGGGCCTGCGTTACAAACTCCTCATCTTCTGCATCAATCACCGGGGTGGCGCCATTTTGGATTAAATCCCACCAGCCGGCGAGATCCGGTAGGGTCGCGATATTGCCGCGTGTGACCTTCCAGAAAGCCTCTGCGATCTCTGCCGGCACTCCAATGGCGGCCACATCAGACGCAACCGCATCGAGCTCGAGCCCTTGCAAATATTTCGCCGTCAGCGGCATCAAATCAGCTTCGTCAAATTTGGTGGGAGCCGAACCAAATTTTGTCAGCTCAAAGCCTGCGATGATCTCCTCCATAGAGCCACGCAGCTCGACCGGATCAGACGATCCCAAACGCGCCAAATGGCTCAACAGCGCCATCGGCTGAACGCCCGCCGCCCGCATGTCCTGCAACGCCAATGACCCCAAACGCTTGGACAGGCCTTCCCCTTTGGGGCCAGTCAACAAAGAATGGTGGGCAAAATTGGGCACTGAACCGCCGATCGCGCGGATCATCTGGATCTGTGTTGCAGTGTTGGTCACATGGTCTGACCCGCGCACCACATGGGTCACGCCCATATCGGTGTCATCACAAATCGAGGCCAGCGTGTAGAGAACCTGCCCATCACCGCGGATCAGCACCGGATCGCTCACCGAGGCGGCATCAATCGACAAATCGCCGAGAATTCCATCGGTCCATTCAATCCGCATTTGCTCTAGCTTAAACCGCCAATGGCCCTGGCGTTCTGCACGCAGCGCCGCGCGCTCCGCCTCTGAAAGCGCCAATGCCGATCGGTCATAAACCGGCGGCTTTCCCATGTTTAGTTGCTTTTTACGCTTGAGATCTAATTCGACCGGCGTTTCAAAACATTCGTAAAACAAACCTTGGTCCCGCAGTTGATCGGCCACCTCTGCATAGCGGTCAAAGCGGGCTGATTGATGCTCAATGCGGTCCCAATGCAGGCCCAGCCAGTCCAAATCGCGTTTGATCGCCTCAATATATTCCGGCTTGGAGCGCTCCAGATCTGTGTCATCTATCCGCAGGATAAACTCTCCCCCCGCCTGCCGCGCGATAAGATAGTTAAACAGCGCCGTGCGCAGGTTGCCGATGTGAAGATAGCCCGTAGGTGAGGGGGCAAAACGAGTGGTTGTCATGGGGTTCTCCTGTTGCGGTGTCTTTACACATAGGGCGCAAGAGATGTCCAGATATGGCCGCGCAACTCTATGTGCTGTGATCTCGCCATCTATTGGCTATGGGATAGCGCCGGTCCAACCAAAACGCCCGCGACGACAAACGTGTGCCGGGTGCCGATTGAAAGCGCTTATACTCACTCACATAGATGAGATGCTCAATTTTCTTGACTGTTTCGGGCTCAAAACCAGCCGCGATACACTCGGAGACAGAGGCCTCATCGTCCACCAACATCTGCAAGATGCCATCAAGCACCGGATAGGGCGGCAGGCTGTCTTCGTCTTTTTGATCCGCGCGCAGCTCGGCGCTGGGAGCTTTGTCGATGATCCGCGGGTCAATGACCACGCCGTCCGGGCCCATCATCCAGTCGCGGTGATGCGCGTTGCGCCAACGGCAGATGTCAAATACCCGCGTCTTATAAAGATCCTTAATCGGATTATATCCGCCAGCCATGTCGCCATAGATGGTCGCATAGCCGACAGCGACCTCCGATTTATTGCCGGTGGTCAGCAACATATGCCCCAATTTATTTGACAGCGACATCAACAGAAGGCCACGCAGACGAGATTGGATATTCTCCTCGGTTAAATCCGCGGGTCGTCCGGCAAAAATTGGCGCCAAACTCTCCGTAATCGCCGCTTGCGGGCCAGTAATGGGCAAGGTTTGCAAAGCCGCGCCCAGCGCTTGCGCCACACAGGCCGCATCGCGCAGCGAAGCTTGGCTGGTAAATTCCGAGGGCAACATAATACAATGCAAATTTTGCGGCCCCAGCGCATCGGCAGCAATCGTGGCAACAATGGCCGAATCAATGCCTCCCGAAAGCCCCAAGACCGCTGATGAAAATCCAGTTTTGCGCATATAATCGCGCAGGGACAGCACCATTGCATGGTAGTCTTGCTCTAAAGCATCCGGCCAATGGGCCCGCGGACCCGCCACAGCCCGCCAGCCCTGGTCGGTCAGCTCAAAATCGACATGGGCCATGCCTGTTTCAAACAGTGGTAAAGATATGGCCAAAGAACCACCGGGATTGAGTACGAATGAGCCGCCATCAAAGACCTGATCATCCTGGCCACCAACCATATTCACATAGACCAGTGGCAGCCCCGTTTCGACCACCCGCGCAACCATATGCCCCATGCGTATATCCATTTTGCCGCGCGCGTAGGGCGAGCCATTCGGCACGAAAAGCACTTCTGCACCAGACTCGGCCAAGGCCTCCGGTACATCCGCATGCCACGCATCTTCACAAATCGGAGTGCCAATCCGCAGGTTTCCCACCCGATATGGCCCTGAGATCTCCGCAGATTGATAGAGGCGCTTTTCATCGAACACATCATCATTGGGCAAAATATGCTTTTTGATAACCGTTTGGATTTTACCAGCGGCCAGAATAAAAAAGGCATTGAAAAGACCGGTCTGATCCCGAAACGGCCCACCAATCCCCATGGCTGGCCCGTCTGCACAGGCCTTCGCCAAAACTTGAATTTGCTGCATCGCATCGCGGGTAAACTCTGGTTTAAGCACCAAATCTTGCACCTGGTAACCAGTGACAAACATCTCCGGCAACATAACCATATCAGCGCCCGCGGATTTGGCAGCGCTCCAAGCCTCCAGAGCCTGTGCCGCATTGCCTGCAAGATCACCGACTGTTGCGTTGAGCTGCGCCATGGTCAGCCTAAATCTTTGTGTCATCTGCTTGCTCGATCCTGTCAAACCCATGTCTTATCTATCAGACATCCGCCGAAGCAAAAGCCCAATCGCATGGGAAATGTGGAAAGACATTGCCCTAGGGGACGAGGTTTACTAGTCTGCGATGGATAAAAATAGAGTCAGCCCGACGCTGAGCCATTGCCTAAGAGGTTAAAACTTCAATGAATAAGAAGATCACACATCTCCTATTGGTCACAGCGACCCTGCTATTGAGCGGTACAGCCCAAGCGCAAACCGCTACGATCCA
>JAKMFM010000020.1 GCA_022425445.1 Planktomarina sp. | reverse complement strand
CCTGCTTCAACGTCAGGCTAACGATGTCGCACCCCCTCGACAATATCCCTTTGCTGCCCCATGTCTTATCTATGGACTATGACGTTATCATCGCGGGCGGCGGGCTCAACGGCCTCACTTTGGCTTTAGCGCTAGACAGTGCTGGCATCACAACCGTAGTGATCGACGCATTTGCGCCGCAAGAGAGTCTCAGCCCAAAATTTGATGGGCGGTCATACGCGCTGTCTGCCGCCAGTCAGAAAATGCTCGACGCGCTGGGACTGTGGGAGGATCTGGCACATCACGCCGAGCCTATGCTGGAAATAAAGGTCAGCGATGGCGCCGCCGGCGAAACCCCTTCGCCCTTTGTCATGCAATTTGGCGATGAGGATTTCAGTCAGGGTCCCATGGGGTTCATGGTGGAAGATCGACACCTGCGGGCGCGTTTGGCTCAGGCCGTGAAAGCCTCTAACGTGACCCTGCAGAGCGGGCGGACCGTCACCAATCAGACCATCCATTCCACTCATGTCACTGTGGCGATTGACGGGCATCGCCCGATCACAGCTGCAGTTTTGGTTGGCGCAGACGGGCGCAACTCACGCACCGCCAAGACGGCGGGTCTGACGCGCACAGGTTGGAATTATAACCAATCCTCTTTGGTATGTGCCATCTCCCATGAGAAACCACATCACGGGATTGCCCATCAATATTTCATGCCGTCTGGCCCCTTGGCTATTCTGCCCCTAACACAAAACCGCAGTGGCATTGTCTGGACGGAGCAGCGGCACGTCGCGCAAAACATTCACAGCCTCAGTGATGCGGATTATCTTGATATTCTACGCCCAAGGTTTGGCGACTTTCTCGGTGAGATTTCTCTTGCGGGAAGCCGGTATATTTACCCGCTTTCGCTGTCCACGACCCATCGCATGATCGCCCCGCGGGTTGCTCTTGTTGGCGACGCTGCCCATGCTGTTCATCCGATTGCCGGGCAAGGGCTCAATTCTGGCTTCAAAGATGTCGCCGCTTTGGCAGAGGTGCTTTGTGACACCAGGCGGCGGGGTCAGGATCTCGGCATCCATACCACGCTTGCGGAATACCAAAAATGGCGCGGGTTTGATAATGCCCTGCTCTGTACGGCAACCAACAGCTTCAACAGATTATTTTCCAACAACAACCCGCTGCTTCGCGGTATCCGGGATCTTGGCATGGGGCTCATCAATGCCGCGCCCAAATTGCGCAAAAATTTTGTTGCCACCGCCGCAGGAGCCGCGGGAGATCTACCATGTTTGTTGCGCGGTGAGCCGCTTTAGCGGCTAGGCTTCCTCTATTTCGCGGGCCTCGCTGACCAACATGATCGGGATACCTTCGCGAATTGGATAGGCCAAATGTGCAGATTTTGAAATCAGTTCCTGAGCGCCTGCATCATAGATCAACGGCCCACCTGTTTGTGGACAAATCAAGGCCTCCAACATTTTCCCATCAATGTCACTCATTGTAAGAAATCCTCATCCGCTCCACCCCGCAGGGCAAATTCAAGCAATGTTGTTAAGGTCTCTCGCCGGGTGCTGAGGCTCGGCGCTTCAAGCAAGGCTTGCTTGTCTTCAGGTTCAAACGGGCAAAGCATGGACAAAGAGTTGATCAGCAACTCATCATCGGCGTCCTGCATCGTGTCCCAATCGGTTGAGAGCTGCCGATCGTCAAAATAGCGTTTCAACGCGCCCATAAAGCTGGCTCTATCGAAGTTTTCATCCCGCTCAAACTTGCCCAAGTCGCGCTCAAAACCGGCCCAAGACACATGGCATCGGCGGTAAGGGGTAAAGCCATCCACCTCATCTTTAATCCGGAATCGACTCATGCCCGAGAGCGTGACCATATAGCGGCCATCTTCTGTTTCCGAAAACTGATTGAGCCGCCCAGAACAGCCGATTGAATGCAGCCGTGTCTCGCCATCTCGCGCCTGATAAGGCTGAACCATACCGATCAATCGGCTTGAAGTTTTCATGCAATCCTCAATCATGCTGAGAAAACGTGGCTCGAAGATATGCAGTGGCAGCTTGGCGCGCGGCAACAGCAGAGCCCCCGGCAAGGGGAAAATGGGGATCACATCCGGCATATCGAATTTAAATGTCATTACTTTTAGCTAGCTCGGCTTGGGCATCATGCAAATATTAAAGACGATAGTTTACGACGCCCATTCAAAACAATGGGGTCATTTGCTGGCAAAGCATCAAAAACGGTGAAAAGTTGGATTTTCGCCGCTGCCTCATTCCATTCGCGATCTCTGCGAAATAGCTCCAAAAGGTGATCGACCGCCGCCTGCGCATCGCCCTTCGCATGGAGCGCGATGGCCAAATCAAACCGTGCTTGATGATTGTCAGCCTCAGCCTCAACAGCGGCCTGTAATTCCCCCAAAGGCCCCGCTCCTGAGGCTTGCTTGGCCAGCTCCAATTGCGCGTATATCGCCTCAAGATCTGGTGCTGTGCTGATGGCTGCGGGAGCGCCGTTCAGGGTCGCTTCTGCTTGCTCCAAATCACCCTGCGCCAAATAGCATTGCGCCAGGCCAGCATAAGCGCCCAAAGTCGATGGCTCTTCTTCCAATATCGCAGCAAAGGTTTGCGCCGCATCTTCGATATCGCCATCTGCCAACATCTCTTGCGCAGCGTTCAGAGCATCTTCTAGGCCGCCATCGGGAGCACCATTGCCCATAGCGGAAACGCGCTCGACAAAGGCTTGGATTTCCGATCCAGGCACCGCTCCTTGAAACCCGTCAACCGGTTTTCCCTGCCAAAATGCATAGACGGTTGGAATGGATTGGATTTGCAATTGACCTGCAATCGCTTGGTTTTCATCCACATTCAGCTTCACCATCTTCACCGCGCCCTTCGCCGCGGTGACCGCCGCTTCCAAAGCCGGGCCCAGAGTTTTGCAAGGCCCGCACCATGGCGCCCAAAAGTCCACGATCACCGGCACGGATTGTGATGTCTCGATCACATCTTGCATAAAGCTTTGTTCTGATCCGTCTTTTATCAACGCATCGGCATCGGTTGCGGTGGTGGCCGTGTTCAGTTCCAACATGGTAAATTCCTTTAAAGTTAAGCTCTATATGAGTGTCTCGATGGCGTTTGCCAAGAGCCCTTACAAATCAAAGCTGGCAAAAACAGGCGCATGATCGGACGGTTTCTCCCACCCGCGTGCCGCACGCAGCACCCGACTGGAATGCGCCGAGGCCGAAATATCTGATGTGGCCCAAACATGGTCCAAACGGCGCCCTTTGTCCGCTGCATCCCAATCTTTTGCGCGATATGACCACCAACTGTAGAGCAAGCCATCGGGAATATCCTGCCGGGTCACGTCCACCCAATCGCCTGCAGACATTACATCATGGAGATGCTCCACCTCAATCGGTGTATGGCTAACGATTTTGAGCAATTTTTTGTGATCCCAAACATCGTCTTCACGGGGCGCAATATTCAAATCTCCCACCAAGATCGACCGTTGTGGTTTTTCCGCCGAAAAAATATCCCTCAACTCTGTGAGATAATCGAGTTTTTGTCGGAATTTTTCATTTGTTTCCCGATCCGGCACATCGCCGCCAGCGGGCACATAGTGATTGTGGATGGTCACCCCGTTGGGCAAACGGCCCGCAACATGCCGCGCGTGGCCCAGTTGCGCCAGATCCAACCCCCCCGCATCCTCGAGCGGAAATTTGGACAAGATTGCCACGCCATTATATCCTTTTTGACCCCGCGCCACCATGTGAGGATACCCCAAATCCGCAAAACCTGCTGTCGGGATCAAGTCAACGGGGCTTTTGCACTCTTGTAAGCATAAGACATCAGGGGCCTCATCGCGGAGCAATTGCAAAACAATCGCTTCGCGCAGGCGGACCGAGTTAATATTCCATGTTGCAAGGGTGAAGGACATGCGCGCAGCTCCGTTCCAATTTGATCCCAATTACCTATAGAGCATGGCACCCAGCAACCAACCCGTTTTCGTTAAAAATTTTTGAGGAATGGCACATCATATCGAAAGGGCATATTCAAATACTATGACACAATTGCCAACATATGACTATGAACAGATCCTTCAGGAGCAAGGCTGCCAGTGGATTGCCGGTGTCGATGAGGTCGGGCGCGGCCCAATCAGTGGTCCTGTTTTTGCAGCTGCTGTTATTTTGGACCCGAAACATATCCCAAAAGATTTGAACGACAGCAAAAAACTCTCGGCCAAGAAACGCGATGCCCTGCTGGAAAGCATTCTGGCCCATGCGGATGTTTCGGTGGCCAGCGCCTCAGAGCGTGAGATCGAACAGATCAATATTCTGCGCGCTGCGCATCTGGCAATGGAACGTGCGGTGGCAGGGTTGAGGCAAACACCAGATCATGTGCTGGTGGATGGCAATATCATTCCACGCAACCTTAAACTCCCCGCCACGGCTATGGTCAAAGGGGACTCTTTATCAGTGTCTATCGCAGCTGCCTCAATTGTGGCAAAAATTAGGCGTGATTTGGTCATGTGTGATTTAGCGCAACAGTTTCCCGGTTATGGCTGGGAAAAAAATGCCGGATACCCGACAGCACAGCATCTAAAAGCCCTCCAAGATTTCGGGGTGACCCCACACCATAGACGAACCTTCAAACCAGTACACAATATCTTGTATCAAGGAAAAAATTTAAACTGCTGATAAGAAAAAGAAATTGACGCCGATTCGTTCCTGACTCATCCTACACCTAACCAACGAGTGCGAAAATGCACCATGGGCAGAGGCAGAAAAATGAATCAAAAACCGAATGAAACGGTAGTCGATGGGCTGCCGCTGAACACAATTATCGATGGCGACTGCATCGATGTCATGAACTCACTCCCGGAAAACAGTGTCGATCTAATCTTCGCAGATCCGCCGTATAACTTGCAGCTCAAATCTGATCTGCACCGCCCGGACAACTCCAAGGTGGATGCGGTCGATGATCACTGGGATCAATTCGACAGCTTTGCGGCCTACGACAGGTTCACCCGCAACTGGTTGAAAGCGGCAAGACGTATTCTCAAGCCCAATGGCGCAATTTGGGTGATTGGAAGTTATCACAATATTTTCCGGGTTGGCACAGCCTTGCAAGATGCAGGCTATTGGATCTTGAACGATGTGGTCTGGCGCAAGTCCAACCCCATGCCGAACTTCCGCGGCAAACGCTTTACCAACGCGCATGAAACAATGATCTGGGCCTCTAAAGCTGAAGGGTCAAAATATACCTTCAACTATGAGGCACTCAAAGCCATGAATGAAGGCATTCAAATGCGCAGTGATTGGGTGCTGCCGATTTGTAACGGGCATGAGCGGCTGAAAGATGAAAACGGTGACAAGGCCCATCCAACACAAAAACCGGAAAGCTTGCTGCATCGGGTTCTGCTCGGCGCGACCAACCCCGGCGATGTGGTGCTTGATCCATTCTTTGGCACCGGAACAACGGGGGCTGTGGCCAAAATGCTGGGCCGTGACTTTATTGGAATAGAGCGCGAAGAGGCTTACCGAAAAGTCGCCCAAAAGCGCATTGACAACGTGCGCAAATACGACAGCGATGCCCTGGCGGTCAGCGTGTCCAAACGCGCAGAACCTCGGGTCGCTTTTGGCCAGCTCGTCGAGCGCGGTATGTTGCGGCCGGGAGAAGTGCTCACCAGCCCACGCGGCAAAGAGGCCAAAGTGCGCGCCGATGGCACCTTAGTCAGCGACGAGGCTGCTGGCTCCATCCATCAAGTAGGCGCGGTGCTGGAAAATGCGCCCTCCTGCAACGGGTGGTCCTATTGGAATTTCCGTCGCGACGGCAAAACGGTCTCAATAGATCTGCTGCGCCAGCAAATTCGCTTGGAAATGCGTCAACGCCCCAATTAACCCCATATCAAAACACAAGTTTCGCCTGTGCTTGCATATCTATGGCAAGCGCCACCTTATGCCCCGCCAGTCTGGTGGGGCATTTTTTATCGCGGCAAAGGGTTTGCGGCCTTGTTATAAGCAGCCCAATCCGCAATCTCCGGACAATACATCTTGCGATAGCCCCAATTGCTCCCAAAAATTCAAGTGATCCGATTGAGAGACATAAATCAATAAACCAAAAATAGTGACAAATTGCAGAGGTGCCCAGAGCAAAGTGGCCCATCGGTAACCTGCCAAAGTCGAGACATCTATTGCGGGATCTTCGTTGGCGTGAGACAGGCCAAACGCCAAATCAAGCAGCGGGAACAGCAAATAGGACACCTAAAAGGGTAAAACCTTGCGCCATTGCCCAATCTCGGGGATCCAGCTCAGATCAGCCGTTGTTCAATCCTTTAAATATGCAGCGCATGGTCGCCGGCAATCCAAAAATACAGCACCACCAAGGGGTTCAAAATATATACCAGCAAAAACGCGGCCCTGAATGATGCCACTTTGAAAATTTATGACCTAAAATTAGATTAAGGTTTGCGGATCAACCTGACAAGGCCGGCTAAGTCTCTGTCGCTACCATGCTCCAAATCTTGCGCATCACCGTGGGAAGGTCTGCGGGACGGAAGTCCTGCGCGGCAATAAATGTTTGATTGGTTTGGTGGGCCTCAACCTCGGCCACCATAACCCGCAGACGCAGATGAAAATGCGTAAACGTATGGCGCACCTCCCCCGGAACCTCGACCCAGTTCGCCTGTATTGGTGGGATCGCATCTGTCAGCGTTTCGCGCCATTCACTCCCCGGCCAGCCCAGCATACCGCCCAACAAGCCGCGCTCTGGACGCCGCTCCAGCAGTACAGCCCCATCGCTGCGCCGCGCGACATAAGCGGTCCCGAAGCGCGTTGGTTTTTTCAACTTTTGTAATTTCCGCGGCAGGTCCGCCGCAGTACCAGCTTTGCGCGCAGCACAAATGCTATGCCATGGGCAAAGGGCACATCGTGGTGACTTCGGCGTGCAGATCGTAGCGCCCAAATCCATCACCGCTTGCGCATAGTCGCCAGGCCGCGTCTGGGGCGTCAGGCTTGTAGCAAGTGACGTGAGCGCGCCCTTCGATTTCGGCAGCGGCGCATGGAGATCAAACAATCGCGCCATGACCCGCTCAACATTGCCATCCACCACCGTTTCTGCGTGGTCAAATGCGATCGCGGCAATGGCGGCACTGGTGTAAGGGCCGATACCCGGCAGGTTTTGCAAAGCTGCGCGATCTGTCGGAAATTTTCCATCATGCTCCGCCATAATAACGCGGGCGCATTTCAACAAATTGCGCGCGCGCGCATAATAGCCAAGCCCCGCCCAAGCCGCCATCACCTCGTCATCTTCAGCAGCGGCCAAATCCACCACCGTTGGCCATGTCCTTGTGAACTTCAGGAAATAGGCTTTCACCGCCGCCACGGTGGTTTGCTGCAACATGATTTCGGAGAGCCAAATACGATATGGATCTGGCTGCTGCCCGGCCGCGCGCGCTGACGGGCTGACACGCCAGGGCAACTCCCGCGCGTGGGCATCATACCAGATCAAAAGCTCGGTTGAGTTCATGTGATCACGCAAGTTTGAATAGCTTTCTGCAAAAGTGGTGGCGTTGCCAACGGCTTTAGGTAAACTAGGGTAAATCAGGAAGAGTCAGCAAAATCGATGCAAAAAATCGCAAGCAGATCTAAAAAGCGCGGCGCCGGCTTTCGGCGCACCTCTGCTTTGCTGGAACAAAAACTTCGAAATGCAGGGGAATCGCGTGGCTTTGCAATCACGCGGCTGCTTACCCACTGGTCTGAAATCGTCGGGGCGCCTGTTGCCGAAATCTGCACACCGGTGAAGGTCAGCTACGCCCAAAAGGGGTTTGGTGCGACATTGGTTGTCCTCACCACCGGCCCTCAAGCGGAAATACTCGCGATGCAATTGCCACAGCTTCGCGAAAAGGTGAATGCCTGCTATGGCTACAACGCGATTTCCCGCATCCGCATCACCCAAACAGCCCCCGTTGGATTTTCCGATGGTAAGGCCCTATTTGGAGTCCGGCCCAAAAGCACCACCCCAGCACCCTGCCCCGCGACAGCACAAAAAGCCAAGGCCATCGCTTGCGAGATCAAAGACGACGGCCTAAGAGCAGCTCTGGCAGCCTTCGGCGAAAATATTATGAAACATGAAAAGAGATCTTAAGATGAAAAAGACCCATGTACTAGGACTTGTATTTGTACTCGCTTTGGGCATCGGAGCTTACATGGTGCAAGCGCCCGCGCCCTCGGAACCAACGGCGCCAGGCTTTGGAGCCGCCAATGCCACGCAAGCCGGTGACATTGACACCTCCTCCGTTCTTGAGATGACTCTTGGAGCCGAAGACGCGCCAATTCAGATGACAGAATATGCCAGCTATACCTGCCCCCATTGCCGCACCTTCCACAAGGATGTGTTTCAAAAACTTAAAGCTGACTACATCGACACAGGCAAACTCCAATTTACCTATCGTGAAATCTATTTTGATCGCTATGGCCTCTGGGGTTCGATCATCGCGCGCTGCGGCGGGGCAGATAAGTTTTTTGCCATCACCGATCTCCTATATTCCAAGCAATCCGAATGGACCAAAGGCACGCCAGCGGAAATTGCAGAGAATTTACGCCGCATTGGCTTTACCGCAGGCCTCTCGCAAGACAATGTCCAGAGTTGCTTTGCCGATGGTGAAAAAGCACAAAAACTCGTGGCATGGTATGAGGCGAATCGGGCTGCAGATGAGATATCTTCCACCCCATCCTTCATCATTAATGGCGTGAAATATTCCAATATGCCCTACTCAGAAATGCAACAAATTCTGGATGCTCAATAAACGTCAAAGTTCAAGATTGATGAATTTTTCATCAATCTTGAACCAGTCTTTTAACTCGAGCCGCACGGGCAGGGCCAAAACATCTCTTTGATATTGATTCGGCAATCTGGCCGCATCTTTTTCCGTACACACCAGCTGTGCATTCAGCGCCCGCGCCTTTGCGGCCAGCCGCTTCATCAAGGGCAGCGACAGCGGTTCGTGATCCGATAAGGCTTCACAGCCCAAAATATTGGCGCCAAGATCGCGCAGGGTGGTGAAGAATTTTTCTGGATGGGCAATCCCGGCAAAGGCAAAAACCCGCAGCCCCTGCCAAGGCATGCCTGTCAGCAAAGGTTTGATCTCGCCCTCAACCCTTAAATGCGCATGATCTGGGCCCAGAGCCGTAAATCGCCGCTGCGCGGCCGGCTCTCCGATGGACAGGCACAGATCAGCACGCGCCAAACCTTTTGCCAGAGACTCTCTCAAAGGACCAGCCGGCACACAAAACCCGTTGCCAAATCCAAGAGCCGCATCAACAACAACGATTGAAAAGTCTTTGCGCACAGAGGGGTCTTGGAAACCATCATCCATCAAAATCACATCTGGCTTTTGTGCCAAAGCTAGGGCCAAACCCGCCACTCTTTTACGCGCCACCACGATAGGACAAAAGGCGGAAATCAACAAGGGTTCATCGCCCACTTCCGCTGCACCATGTGTTTTAGGATCCACCAAAGTTGGCACAGCGACAGTGCCGCCATAGCCGCGCGATAAGGCAACTACCCGCCGGCCACGCTCCTTGAGGTGCTCGGCCAATGCAATAACCGCGGGCGTTTTCCCCGTGCCGCCAGCATTGATATTTCCGATGCAAATTACCGGGCAGGGCGGATCAGCCACCTCCAATGCGCGGCTTTGCCGCCAAGCCGTTGCCGCTCCATAGAGCCAACCCAATGGCCAAAGGCCATAGGCCATGAGCCCCGGCGGTTGATGCCAAAACTGCGGCGTGCGTATCATTGTGCCGCCTCCCCGAGGCCAAGTTTTTGCAAAGTGATCTCTACCAACCGATCCGTTACCTCTGCCCCTTCTGAGACAACCTCCCACCCCGCAGCGGCCATCTCAGCGCATTGGTCAGGTTCCATCAGCGCCGCCACGCGCTGGCTCAAATCTTGTGAAGCCTCTAAAGGCTGCGTTGCTCCGGCCTCTCGCAAGCGATTATAGGCATGTTGATTTTGGCCAATTTCGGACCCGTGCACAACCGCGCTCCCAAGAGCGGCCGCAACCATCGGATTGGGTACATCGCCGCTCGTCAGACTGCAGCCCATATACGCGAGCGCCGCCAGCCGATACCAGAGGCCCGTGTCTTCACCCGATTCCGCGAGAAAGACTTGGGTCCGCGAGTCGGGCTCACCCTCCTCGGCCCGTGCATGTACGGTCAATCCCAACTCAGCACAGAGCGCCAGGCAATCCTCTGTGCCTGCAGGATCAAGAAAATCCAAAATCAGGAGCATCCGATGGGCCTTGCGCTGGGCTTGCATAAAGGCATCAATCACCACGCGCATCTCCTGGTGGGGCACCCTATGCGCAAACCATACAGGCCGCCCCGCCAAAATTTCGCCAATACGATCCCGTTCACCCTCATCACAGCCTGGCGCCAAGACACCGCCAAGAAGTGGCCCTAGGACCTCTATATTGCGGGCAGGCAAGCCAAGATTTCGCAGACTCCCCGTTGACGCAGCTGAGGCAACAAAAGCATAGAACACAGGTTTCAAAGTCTGCCGTGCGATTGTCTTTCGCCAAAGCCAGGTTCTGCTCCACAGGGGTCGGGTTTCAGCATTGATCAAGAGGGTCGGGATTGACCGGCGATGGTTTAATCCAAACAATGCAGAGGCAACGCTGGCCTCCGCCCAGAGACACAGATCCGGAGAGCTCTGTGACAACCAAGCCAAACCCGCTTGAGAATCTGCCTCATCCAAAACCACAACATCGGGCGCATAAGTCACCTCCGAGTCTGGGGCCGTCAGAACATAAGATAGTGTTGGCTCACTCAATTTCGCGCGCATCAAGACCTCACGGACAGCATCTACCGCCGCGGGTGTATTGGCATGAGCCCATATGAGCGGGTGATCTGTTCTGGTCTCTGTCGTCATATTCGCCCCTAGGTCAGACCCGCCAAAAGGCCGGAGTGAATATCGCGATTGCTCGCCACCATTCCGTTCAGCTGCGCCGCCCCGCTGTTAAAAAGGGGCGCAGCTGAACGGAATGG
>JAKMFM010000009.1 GCA_022425445.1 Planktomarina sp. | reverse complement strand
AACATCACCAAAAACAGCTCGCTGGCCATTGCCGTCGGCTATATGGATATCACTGGCACGCTGGGCGGTATTACGCTCAATCAAACTGGCCGCGCGATTGAATGTATTTTGGTCTTGATGCTGTTCTATTTGGTCATCAGCCTGTCAATTTCGGCCATTATGAACGTTTATAACAATGCTATGAAGTTGAAGGAGCGTTGAGATGAGCGATATACCGAACATCGGCTTTGTACGTCATGAGCCTATCCCGCCGTCCGCACCGCCCATTCAACAGGCTGGTATGGTCAAATGGATGCGTGAAAACCTATTCTCGAATTGGATCAATTCGATCCTAACCATTCTGTCCATCTATTTTGTCGCCAAAATCATCCTCGCGTCGACACCCTGGATGTGGAACGGGGTCTGGACGACTAGTAGCCTGCGCGAATGCCGGGAAGTCTTGCAAGGCACCAGTGGCGCATGTTGGTCGGTTTTGGCCGAACGCTGGAACCAAATGCTGTTTGGCTTTAAATATCCGGTCGAAGCTTATTGGCGGCCGACCCTGGCCTTTGTGTTTCTTTTGGTCTGCATCGCTCCGATTTTGTTCCAAAAATTGCCACGCAATATGCTGATTTTTTCCGCGATATACCCCTTCCTGGCCTTTTGGTTGATATGGGGCGGAACAGTTTTGACCCCTGTTGTGGTAGCCGTTTCACTCATCGCGGGGTATCTTGCCTTCGTAAAGATTGAGCGCCTGACGGGCTTTGCCGCAGGGCTGCTGTCCGGCGTTGTTGCGGTGGCGTTGGTGCTTTACTTGGGCAGCTTTGTGACCGCAGCTCTGCCTGAGTTTATCGCGCTTGAGCCCGTGGCGTCGCGGGATATGGGGGGCTTTATGCTCAACCTTATTCTGGGAACCGTCTGCGTGTCTTTGTCCATTCCGCTAGGGATCGTCCTAGCCTTGGGCAGACAGTCGAATATGCCTATCATCAAGGGCATTTGTGTTGTGTTTATCGAGTTTATTCGTGGTGTGCCGCTGATCACGCTGCTGTTTGTAGCCAATGTCGTGCTGTCTTATTTCTTCCCACCCGGCACCAATCTGGATTTGATTCTAAGGGTGATTATTATGATCACACTTTTCTCTGCGGCCTATATAGCAGAGGTGATCCGGGGAGGCCTCGCGGCCCTACCACGCGGGCAATATGAGGCGGCTGACAGTCTGGGCTTGGATTACCCGCAAGCGATGCGTTTAATCATCCTGCCGCAGGCGCTCAAGATCTCTATTCCAGGCATCGTGAACGTGGCGGTTGGTTTGTTCAAAGACACCACATTGGTCTCGGTTATCTCCATGTTTGATCTCGTCGGTATGATCCGGGGTCCGATTTCTTCCTCCACAGCTTGGACGGGGATCTATTGGGAGCTGTACCTCTTAGCGATCTTGCTGTTCTTCGTCGTCTGTTACGGCATTTCACAATATTCACAATGGTTGGAGCGGCAGCTTCGAACCGATCATCACTAAAGGAGCTTTGAGAATGTCTGAAGCCCAAATGAAAGTTTCTGATGAGATCGCAATCTCAATCGACAACATGAATAAATGGTATGGCACATTCCACGTGCTGCGCGACATCAACCTTGATGTGCAGCGTGGCGAACGGATTGTGATTTGCGGGCCGTCTGGCTCTGGCAAATCCACCCTCATTCGCTGTATTAATGCTCTGGAAGAGCATCAACAGGGATCCATCACGGTTGACGGGACGTTGTTGTCCTCGGATGTGAAAAACATCGATAAGGTGCGCTCTGAGGTCGGCATGTGCTTTCAACATTTCAACCTGTTCCCACATCTGACAATCTTGGAAAATTGCACGTTGGCACCTATTTGGGTGCGGAAAATACCCAAGAAAGAAGCCGAAGAAACGGCGATGCACTTTCTTGAGAAGGTTAAAATTCCGGAGCAGGCCGACAAATACCCCGGACAGCTTTCTGGCGGTCAGCAACAACGGGTGGCGATTGCGCGCTCCTTGTGTATGAAGCCTCGGATTATGCTGTTTGACGAACCCACCTCGGCGCTTGATCCTGAAATGATCAAAGAGGTGCTGGACACGATGATCGAACTGGCCGAAGACGGTATGACCATGCTCTGCGTGACCCATGAAATGGGGTTTGCACGCCAGGTTGCCAATCGGGTGATATTCATGGATGCAGGACAAATTGTCGAACAAAATGAGCCAGAAGAGTTCTTTAACAACCCACAATCAGATCGCACAAAATTGTTTTTGAGCCAAATTTTGGGCCACTAGCAGAGGGTGCACTCTATAAGATTTTGAATCGGGCCCTTCGGGGCCCTTTTTTATGGCCCAAGATCTACTGGCGTGATGAAATTAATGAGCTGCGCGGATCCGTCTTCGTGCTTCCAGTTTAGCACAAGCGTTGCGCCGGGCGGATATGTGTAGAAGGCCGCATGGGCTGGCGGTGTTTGGATCAAGGTGCTGGCCAGCTCGGCGATGCCGGGATTATGCGCCAGCAGCAATAGGCACCCGTGGTGGCACTGGGCATTGATGGCCGCGCGCAAAGAGGCAGGCTCCGCCAAATAGAGTTGGGCCATTAAGTCGACTGCGCAGGTCAGCTCGAGCGCCGCAAAGCTTTGGTATGTGCGTTTGGCATCAGACACCAATGCATGATCTGGCATGTGTCCTGATGTTTCTAGCCAAGAGCCCAGTCGGCGCGCTTCATCTTGCCCCCGTGTGCTGAGATTGCGGGCGTGATCGTCCTGCCCGGGGGTCCAGTCGGCATGGGTGTGGCGCATTAATATGAGCTTCAATTTAAAAATTCCCGCATGTGATAAGCCGACTGCGCTGTGGCACGCTCATAGGTTTGGCTAACTGGACAGGCCCGTCGAGCCAGACAGCCTTCTGAGAGGCAGCGTTGTTCAGGATCCGACTTTACATAGGATCTACACGCCTCAACATCATATTGGGCGCCTTGCAGCGCGCCAACTGGGCAGGCGGTGATGCAAGGCTCGGCGCATCCGGTGCAGGGCTGTGTTGGCGCTTCGAGTGTTTGGATTTCCCAATCAAATTCCAAAGCGCCGCGATAGGAGACCATAAGCCCCGCTTCTGTCTGTACCAGCATGCCGACGGGACTTGTCCAGGCGTGGTCACTGGCCAGCGCCCAAGTGAGAAATGGAGCCGGTTGGGTGCCAAAAGGAAAATGCGCCTGCGCGCCAAGCCGATCTGCCAACCCTGTAATCACACGTCGTGACCAGCGGTCTACGGGATCCGCCACGCTATCTTGCCATTCGGGACTGTCACAAAGTGCCGGCCAAAACCCTGGCTCATGTGGCCCGAGCAATAGGATAGTGCCGCGCGCGCCGAGCAGAGTTCCGAAGATGGTCAAATGTTCCGCCTGAACCCCGTAAAGAAGGTCGTCATATGTCATTTGCGCAAGAATGGCAGAGCCAGAGACCAGATCAGGCGCGTGGGGCGGAGATCTTGCCATTGCAGGCCAATTTTCATCTGTCTATGCCCGTCTTGTGGCCTTTGGGTATAGGTCCCAAACAAACGGTCCCACCACGATAGGGCAAATCCGTAGTTGCTATCGTGTTCAAAGCGATGCACCGAATGGTGAATGCGGTGCATGTCAGGGGTGACTAAAATACTGCGGATGACCCGATCCAGTTTCTGCGGCAATGCGATATTGGCATGATTAAACATGGCCGATCCATTGAGCAAAACTTCAAATACCACCACAGTCCAGGCCGCGGGGCCAAGCAGATATACCAAGCCAATCTTAAATCCCATGGACAAGGCAATTTCTACCGGATGGAACCGGATCGCTGTGGTGACATCAAATTCAATATCAGAGTGATGCACGCGGTGGATGCGCCAGAGCAACGGGATTTTATGGCTGAGCAAATGTTGCACCCATATGGCAAAATCCATCATCAGGATGACCACAATCAATTCGATCCAGCTGGGCAGGTCTATAAGGTTGAGGAGGCCCCAGCCCCGGGCGCTGGCATCCGTGGCGGCCAAAACTGCGGCGAATGGGAGAAATATCGCCAAAGCCCGCAGGGTGAGCGTATCGACCACGACAAAGACCCAATTTGTGATCCAGCGCCGCGTTTTTTGTGGTCTAGGCCGGCGCGGAGCCCAATGCTCGATGCCTGCTAAAATGGCGAAGAGGCCTAGAAATATGGCGAGGCGCAATAGGGCGTCTTGTGACATCAGTGCGCGCTTCCCTATGATCTTTTGGGGGCGTCGGGAGATCGGATCAACGATCCTGCTCCGTGATCCGTGAACAGTTCTAAAAGACAGGCATTTGGCGCGCGCCCGTCGATAATCACCACCGCCCGCACACCGCCAGCGATCGCTTCCAGCGCAGTTTCGGTTTTGGGGATCATGCCTCCTGCAATCACACCTTTTTCGGTCAAGTCTTTGATATTGTCTGGCGACAATTCTGTCAGCACGTCGCCATCGGCATTTTTCACACCTGACACATCGGTCAAAAGCAAAAGCCTGTCTGCTTTGAGTGCTGCGGCAATGGCGCCGGCAACTGTGTCGCCATTTATGTTGAAGGTCTCTCCGGCATCGCCTGCGCCCAGCGGGGCAATGACCGGAATCATATCCGCGTCAAAAAATGTTTTCAGAACAGTTGGATCAATATCGCGCGGTTTGCCGACCAGACCCAACTTCGGATCCGCAACATCGCAGGTCATCAAGCTGGCGTCCTTGCCGGATAGGCCAACAGCGCGTCCGCCCTGCGCGTTAATAGCCTGCACGATCCGCTTGTTAACGCGACCTGAAAGGACCATTTCAACAACTTCCATCGTTGCCGCATCCGTGACACGTTTGCCGTCCACGAAGTGGGATTGTATATCCAGGCGCTTGAGCATCTCGTTTATCATCGGCCCGCCGCCGTGCACGATCACCGGGTTCACCCCCACCTGCTGCATCAAAACAACATCACGCGCAAAGGACTCCATGGCCGCATCACTGCCCATGGCATGGCCGCCAAATTTTATCACCACTGTTGCGCCGTCATAGCGCTGCAGATACGGCAAGGCTTTTGACAAAGTGCTGGCGGTGGTTAACCATTCGCTTTTCATGAGGTGATCTTTCTGAACCGGCTAATGTAAGCGTAGTGAATTCAAGCAGTGCTGCCAAGAGTGTTTTATAGAGGTGCAGCTACTCCAGGCTGGAGATCACGGCGCGCAACGTGGCGATGCCATCGCCTTTTTCTGAACTCGTAATAATCAGTTCTGGGAAGGCAGCAGGGTGTTTGGCCAATTTTCCGCGCACTTGCTCCAGTACCTGATCTCGTTCGTGGTCTTTGATCTTATCGGCTTTGGTCATGACCACCTGAAAGGTCAGGGCGGATCTGTTCATCAGCTGCATGATCTCTTCATCCACCGGTTTGATGCCGTGTCGGCTGTCGATCAATACAAAGGCTCGGCGCAGGTTGGGGCGGCCAGAGAGGTAGTTCTTGAGAAGGCGTTGCCATTTTTCGACCACTGCGAGCGGTGCATTGGCGTAGCCATACCCGGGCAGATCGACCAAATAGCGCGCTTCGCCCAGTTCGAAGAAATTAATCTCTTGCGTGCGCCCGGGGGTATTGGAGGCGCGGGCCAGGCCTTTGCGATTGGTCAGTGCATTGATTAAGCTGGATTTACCCACATTTGAACGCCCAGCAAAGCAGACCTCGACGCGGTCGGCATCGGGCAGGCCATCCATAGCAACCACACCTTTGAGAAAGTCCACTGGACCGGAAAACAATTTGCGCCCCAACTCGGCGGCCGCTTCGCTTTCAGGTTCCGCGATCGGGAAAGGTAGGATCATAACAGCTCCAACGTGTCATCGAGTGAGAGTGTGCCCGGTTCAATCACGCGGGCATAGAGGCCGAAGTCCTGATGACCGCTCAGCGCATTCAGAGCGCCGAGCGTATCTGCGTCGCGCAGGCCTGTGTCTGGATTGGCGGTCGTGGCTAGGCAGCGGACAATTGGCTCCACGCCTTCAAATACCACGCTGCCGATGCGAAACCTTTGAGCGACCCAGCTGTGCTCAACCCAGGGTTCAAGCCCATCAATCCAAAGATTGCCGCGCCAGCGAAGCGGCGACAGCGGTTGGCCCATATGCTCGGATAGAGTGCGCAAAGAGGCATGGCTGTTGATGCTGATGGAGGGAAAGTCGGTATCTGTAAAGCCACGCTCGGGAAGGCGCAAAATGCGGGCTGACTGTGCGCGCTCTGCAGGCACCAAGGGCTTTACCCAAGCAAGAAACCCTGAAAGCTGCCGCTCATCATCAGGTTGAAAAGTAAAATCCTTGCGATTCGGATGCGATAGGGTGAGGCTTTGATCCGTTTCATTGAGCCGCGCAGTGATGGCCATAAGGAGGGGTGCTTTTGAGCCGCGAGAAAAATTGGCGCAGGATGCCCACCCGCTGCCATCGGCCTTGGATGCCTCATGGGCCACCGCCCAGCGACGATCCCATGGCATGGCCGCACCCTGAGACAATGTCACCTCTTTTAAGGTCTCACGTCCATGGGATTTCAGCGGATGGCGGAATATATCCGTAACGCGCGGCATATCAGCCTTTCTTCTTCGATCGCTTGAAGGCACTGCTAATATTGCCAAAGACATCTGGTTTGACCCCTTGGCTGCGCATGATCGAATATTGCTGAATAAAGGTGATCGTGTTGTTGGCAATCCAGTAGACCACGAGCCCTGATGCGAAGCCGCCAAGCATAAACATAAACACCCATGGCATCCAAGCGAAGATCATTGCCTGGGTTGGATCTGTTGGCGCGGGATTGAGTTTTTGCTGCATCCACATCGAAATGCCCAAAAGAAGTGGCAAGATGCCGATCAAGATCAAGGCCACGATGGATCCAGGCTCTGGCGCGCCCCAAGGCAACCAGCCAAACAGATTTATAATCGAGGTTGGATCGGGGGCGGACAGGTCTTGGAATGGACCGAACCAGCTGGCGTGCCGCAGCTCTAGCGTCACGAAGATCACTTTATAGAGTGAAAAGAAAATTGGGATCTGCGGTAAGATGGGCAGGCAGCCTGCGGCAGGATTGACCTTATTTTTCTTGTAAAGCTCCATCATGCCTTGCTGCATTTTTTGCCGGTCATCGCCAGCACGCTCTTTGAGTTTTTCCATCTCTGGCTGCAGCTCTTTCATGCGGGCCATAGAGACATAAGATTTATAAGCCAGGGGCAAGAGCAGGGCTTTGATCACGAGGGTCAAGCCAATGATTGACCAGCCCATATTGCCGATGAAACCGTTCATGGTATGGAGCAGCCAGAATATTGGTTTGGTCAAGAAGTAGAACCAACCCCAATCGATGCTGTCGACGAAGCGATCCACGCCCTTGTCTTTTTGGTAGCTGCGGATAACTTCCCACTCTTTCGCACCTGCGAAGAATTGCGATGTGACTGTCGTGGAGCCGCCCGCTTCGATAGTCTGTGTGGGCTGTACCGCTTCAGTCAAATAGACGTCGTTGTTGATATCGTATTTGGCAACGGATTTGAACGCGCCCTGCGGCACGATTGTGGTCATCCAATAG
>JAKMFM010000005.1 GCA_022425445.1 Planktomarina sp. | reverse complement strand
GGGGCCAGCCTCGCCCAGTTCTTCCTCTGTCATATCGCCAAGATCGACATCTTGCAGCGTCAAACCACGGTTCTTGACCACTTCTTCAAAAGTGGTGGTTTGGCCAGTGATCGCCGCCATGGCGTTTTCAGCCATTTCTTGGGAGGGAAAAATCACCCGTTCGACCAATCGGCTCGGCAATTGAATAAATTCATCACTGCGGGCTTCATAGGCGGCGCGCAAGTAGCGCTCCTCAATTTCAATAGCATCTGCCAACATGGCTGGGGTCAGCCAAATGTAGCTGATTGATTTGGCAGCTAAGGTTGTGAACCCGGCTGGATTTTCGCTGTGATAGGCGACCAAATCTTCTTCGCTCGGCTCGGGCACCGCGCTGACCAAAATGTCTTGCGTCAGACGCGCCCAAGAGAAATCCCGCGTTTCGGCAAGATAGCCGACCAAAACTTTGGCATAGGCTTGCGGCGCGGTGACCCCCGTGAGAACCGCCTCTTGCAAGATACGGCGCGCAGAGTCCTCGCGCAGGGACGTTTCAAAATCCGCCTCTTTGAGATTGTTACGTTGCAAGACTTCCGCGTACGCTTCACGGTCAAATTCGCCATCAAGCCCTTGGAAGGCAGGAATTTCAACCACTTGCTCGCGGACGCGTGCATCACCCGAAGACAGGCCAAGGTCGGTGACCAGTTGATCCAATGCGCGCGTGCTGATCACCCGGTTCAATGCACGTTGATCAAGGCCAATGGCTTGCATTTCTTGCGGCGTAATCGCGCGGCCAATTTGCTCTTGAAATTGGGCCATTTCGCTTTGCAATGCGTTGCTGTAGGAGGAGATGGACACGGTCTTATCGCCCACTTTTCCAAGGCTGCGTTGTGTGCCATTAATACCGGCCGCCCCAAATCCGATCATGCCGAACACCAATAGCCCGACGATAACCCATACCGCGAGTTTGCTTGCACCAGATTTTTTCTTTGTAGCCATTGGGGTGATCCCTTTTATTTAGTTCCAAAGTGCATAAGCCAACAACAGCACAGCAGCAAGCCAGTTACTGGCTTACCTGTGCCATTCTGTCAAACAAAACAACGATCATTTCCGCGCTGATATTTGCAAATGCGATACGCAGGTGACGTCGGCCGAAATCATCCCCTACTGGCAGGAACATAGATCCTGGTAGTGCAAGGACGCCAGCCTCCTCGACGAGTTGCTTTGCAAGTTCCGTTGCGCTGATGTCAAACGGATGTTCCAGATAGGCAAAATAGGCACCAAGCCCCACCAGACGCCACCCTTTTGCGGCCAAAGTGGGGAAGTGATCTACGATGGCTTGCCGGCGGGCCAAAATTTCCAGTCGCTCTTTGGCCAGCCAGTCGCCCAAATTTTGCAAGCCCCAGAGCGCTGCTTTTTGCCCCACCAGACTTGGGCAAATGGTCACTGTGTCGAGAAATTTTTCAATCTCTGCCAGCCGCGCCTCACAGGTGACAACAGCCCCAACCCGATGGCCGGTCAGCCGATAGGCTTTGGAGAATGAATAGAGCTGAATGAGTGTGTCTTGCCAATCTTCTTGTTCAAATAAGCGATGGGGCGGGCCGCTTTGGCTGTGAAAATCGCGATAGGTTTCATCGATGATCAATGCGAGCCCACGGGATTTGGCGAGATCATAAAATGCTTGAATAACATCCGCTGGATATTCCACCCCGCAAGGGTTGTTGGGAGTGACCAGAACAATGGCCTTGGTGCGTTCGGTGATGCGCCGGGCTGCCTCAGCAGGATCAGGAATCATATCTCCTTGGCAGGGCAAAGCGCAGCAGCGCACGCCGCTCATATCAAGCCACATTTTGTGATTGAAATAGAAAGGCGTGGGAAGAATGATCTCATCACCATCGCGGCAAAGCGTTGCCACAACCGCACTGAACGCTTGATTGCACCCTGATGTGATGGCCACCTGCTCGGTGGTGACCTGGCCTTGATACAGGGAGCTGCTGTAACGGGCCAGTTCTGCCCTTAAAGGCTCAAGCCCTAAAACGGCCCCGTACAGATGGGTGTCATCCTCTTCGATGACCTTGGCCATATGCGCCCTCAAAGGCGCCGGGGGCGGCGCCACTGGCGCGGCTTGACTGACGTTTATCAACGCGCGCTGCGAAAAATCTTTGCCCTCCAGCCAGCTATAGGCCTCCACCACCGGTGGGGCAAAGGTTTGAGTGGTGCGTCCCGTCATCCCATCTGAACCAACGCATGTTTCTTTTTGCCCTTCGACAATTTGATTGGCTCCACCAGATCATCCGCCCGCAGGACCAGACTGGCGTCGTTAAGTGGCGCATCGTTTAGCTTTGCCCCATCTTCAGCGATCAAACGCTTCGCCTCTTTGCCGCTGCCGGCCAAGCCAGATTTCACCAAAAGCTGCACGATGGAAATACCATCTGCGAGATCGGAAGTAGCTAGGGTCAGAGTGGGCAAATCATCGCCCACACCGCCTTTTTCAAAGACATCGCGCGCTGTGGCCTCTGCTGTCTTTGCGGCCTCCGGCCCATGCAGCAAGCATGTCACCTCATTGGCCAGGATGATTTTCGCGCGGTTGATCTCGGAGCCCTCTAAGGCGCCAAGACGGTCGCATTCTTCAATGGGCAGCTCGGTGTAGAGTTTCAAAAACCGCCCAGTGTCCGCATCCGTCGTGTTGCGCCAAAATTGCCAAAACTCGTAAGGAGAGAGCATATCGGCATTCAGCCAGACGGCACCATTTTGGGATTTTCCCATTTTCTTGCCGTCGGATGTGGTCATCAACTGTGAGGTGAGGC
>JAKMFM010000265.1 GCA_022425445.1 Planktomarina sp. | reverse complement strand
CCATCACAATTGTAACTAAATTGGCAAGCGTGTTTGCGCCCTGTGCCTTGGCGCACCACTTTGCAAATGCTGTTTGGAAACTTGGGGCTCTCGACACGATTGAGAATGACTTCCGCCACCGCAAATTGTCCTTCGACCGGTTCTCCTCGGGCTTCAAAATATATAGCTTCAGCCAAGCAAGCCCACTGCTTTCCCCCAGTTGGCTTTGCCAAACTGCGCAGCCAGCGGGCGGAATATCGCAGGTTGAGGTCCGTTGGCCGTGATTCAGGGCGCGGAGAAGTCAAAACCGCAACGCGGCTTAGGGAGATCGCCGACACCATGGCGTTTTCATCGCGAAGGGCATTTTTCAACTCCACCGATGGAGATGCAATAGATTGATCACTGGCCGTAGCAGGCTGCAGGGCGAAAACGAACAAAACCAGCCCGAAACAGATCGACATGACAAGGGTGCGAAACGCTTCGAACCTCATTGATACCACTCCCAATAATTCCGGGTGCTTTACTCAAATATAAGGGCTTCGTCCAGCTGCCGCAGAATTTGCGCCGCGTGAATTCATAAAAACACAAAAATCAGTTATTTATTTTATCAGCAATGGCACATTGCGCAGCGGCCAGACGGGCAACGGGCACGCGGAACGGCGAGCAGGACACATAGGTGAACCCACATTGGCGGATAAAGGCAATCGCCTCCGGATCGCCGCCATGCTCACCGCAGATAGACAGGACCACTTCAGGCCGCGCCGTTCGGCCACGCTCAGCGCCAAGTGTGAGCAATTCGCCAACACCGTCTTTGTCCAAGCGGTGAAACGGATCTTCTTCATAGACGCCCTGCTGCACATAAGAAGACATAAACCGCCCAGCATCATCGCGCGACAGCCCGTAGGTCATCTGCGTCAGATCGTTGGTGCCAAAACTTAAAAATTGAGAATAGGCGGCAATTTCGCCGGCCCGCAAAGCGGCTCGTGGGGTTTCGACCATGACCCCAAGAGAATAGCTAAAGCTTTGTCCGTGTTCGACCCGCACCGCGGCGGCAGCGGCATCAATGCGCGCTTTGACCAATTCAACCTCACGGCAAGCAGATACCAAGGGAATCATGATTTCTGGCGAAGCTCCAACCCCGCTGTCGATTGCCGCTTCAAATATTGCCCGCGCCTGCATTTCATAGATTTCGGGCACCGTGATCCCAAGCCGCACCCCGCGCAGACCAAGCATCGGGTTGTATTCCGACAATTGCTCCACCCGTTCTGTCACCCGCGATAACGGCAGGTTGAGGGCTTCGGCCAAATCGCGCAAGCCGCTACGATCGGCCGGCAAAAATTCGTGCAAAGGTGGGTCAAGCAACCGAATACAAACGGGGCGCCCCTCCATAATTTGAAACAATTCTGTAAAATCAGTTCGTTGCATGGGCAAGAGCCGTTCCAAAGAGGCGGCGCGATCCTCTTCGTTTTCGGCAAAAATCATCTCCCGCATCACAGTTAAGCGATCAGCTTCAAAGAACATATGCTCACTGCGGCAAAGGCCAATGCCATCGGCCAAAAAGTTTTTGGCCGTTTGCGCATCGCGCGGGGTGTCCGCATTGGCTCTGATCCCGATATCTCGCAGCTCATCCGCCCAGCCCAGTAGGGTTGTGACGGCGGTGTTGAGACCCGCTTCCACTGTCTCCACATGGCCCACCAATACCTCGCCATGGGTGCCGTCGACGGTGATAACATCCCCTTCACGCAAAATTTGTTGATTGCGACCAATGATAGTCTTCTTATGTCCATCAATGCTCATATCCGACGCGCCCACCACGCAGGGCAAGCCGAGACCGCGCCCAATCACGGCGGCATGGCTCGTAACGCCGCCACGTTCGGTAAGAACCGCAACCACAGAATGCATACCTCGGATATCTTCTGGGCCAGTTTCACGCCGCACCAACACAGCAGCCTCACCCCTAGCAGCGCTGGCTTGGGCGTCGGAGGCTGTAAAGACGATCTTTCCAGTCGCCGCTCCCGGGCTTGCAGCAATGCCCTTGGCCAATACGGTGCGCGGCGCATTGGGGGCCACTTGCCGGTGCAACAGCTCAGACAATGCCTTTGGGTCAACACGCATCAACGCGTCTTCGCGCGGAATTATCCCGTCGCTGGCCAAATCTACGGCAATATGCACCGCTGCGCTCGAAGACCGCACGATACGCACCGCATCCAAAATCGCCAACTTGCCACTCTCGAGTGTAAACTCAATTTGCATCTCTTCACGCAGGCGCTGGCGAGCCAACACCGAATAGTCCAAAAGCTGTGTGAACGCTTCAGGGCAGGTTTCCTCAAAAGACGGACCACGCGGATCTTTGGTCAGATACAAAGATCCTACTTGCCGGTCCAAAGCCTCCCGGCCCTGGGATTGTCGCAGATAGCGCCCGTGAATTTCGGGCAAGCCCGTGTCTGAGGAGGCAAATTGTATCACGCCCGAGCCACATTCACCGCGGCCAACCCCAATGGCCATCGCCTGCACAACAAGCCCAAGCCCCGCATCGGCGGGTGCGCCTTTCGCCTGGCGGAGAAGCCGGGCACTGGTGCCCTCCCATGCGCGCGCCATTGAGCGCAGCACATGGGCCAATTGCACATCCACTTCCTGCGGGAAGGGCTCATCAGCCTCATCGCAATAGGTGGTCAAAGCCTTAATAACATCGCCCGCGGTTGGCGTTTCGGGATCGTCAAACGCGTCTGGATCCAGCCGGGCCACATGGGTCGCATAGGCGTTGATAAACCTAAGATAGAGGGTGGCCGCTGCCGTTTCACCGTGACTTTCGCAGAGCTCCGAAAATTTCGCATCATTCATGCCAATGTTCAAAATCGCGCCCGGCCCGCCCCAATCTGGGCTGCCGGAGGATGGCCGCACTGAGAGCAAAGGCGCCGCGCCAAAATGCGGCAAGACCAAGCTAAGATTCAAGGCATGGCCCTGCGCCAATTCATGCACCGCTGCAAAGGACAGGGCAACCGTTGTGGGAACCGGCATATCCAGCCGGATCAATCGCTGCGCGCATTTGGCCCGCCCGCCGTAGGCGGCGGCGGTCATTGGGGTTGTATTGGTAACCAATACAACAGGAGCAAATGTTTGATCGTTCTGCACTGCGGCATCCTCATGTTCTGCTGCAGCATAGGCCCTTGACTGCGTAGTGCAAGAGGCACTTGTCAGCCTTCGACTCTGGTCAAATCCGCAACCGACAGACAGGTTGTGCGAATCCGGCTCAAAAGGTTCAGCCGGTTACGGCGAACCAATGCACTATCAGCATTGATCTTTACCGCTTCAAAAAACGCATCGATCGGGCCGCGCAATGTGGCCATTGCGGCCATAGCCGCAGCAAAATCCTGTGTTGCCATGGCGGGTTGAATTCTTTTATCCGCCGCGTCCAACGCTGCGAACAGCACCTTTTCCGCATCATCTTCCGCATATTTTAGATCAGCACCAAAGCTGTATTCAACGCCGTCCTTCTCTTCAGCTTGGCTCAAGATATTGTTGGCGCGTTTGAAACCCTGAATCAAGTTCTCGCCGTCATCAGTGGCCAGCGCTCCTTGCAAGGCCTCTGCCCGCTTTACCAAAAGTGCCAGATCGTCGCTTTGCGGCATAGCGCTGCAGGCATCGATCACGTCATGGCGAATGCCCCGATCACGCAGGTAGGTTTTCAAACGATCTTGGAAAAACCCCAACAAATCCGCGGCGCCGGCACCCGCATCCGCAGCGGTCAACTTATCCGCAAGAGGCAAAGTGAGTTTATTGTCCAAAATCAAACGGATCACCCCCAGGGCAGCGCGGCGCAGCGCGAACGGGTCTTTCGAGCCAGTCGGCTTTTCGTCAATCGCCCAAAACCCAGTTAAAGTGTCAAGCTTATCGGCCAGCGCCACCGCCACAGAAACCGGCGCTGTCGGTACGTCATCAGACGGTCCAAGCGGCGAATAATGCGCTTCACAAGCCGCCGCGATTTCGTCCGACATGCCGGCTTTCTCCGCATAACAACGCCCCATGAGCCCCTGCAATTCCGGAAATTCATAGACCATTTCCGAGCTCAAATCCGCCTTCGCTACCAAAGCGGCCTGTTCAGCCATATCTGCATCTGCGCCGACAACCGACGCCAAGTCACGGGCCAATGCTGCAATACGCTTGATCCGCGCGGCCTGGCTGCCCAGTTTGTTATGAAAGGTGACGTTTTCCAAAGCCGTCTGCCAGGTGCCCATGCCCGCTTTGGCTTCGCGCAGGTCATTCTCCCAAAAGAATTTCGCATCTGCAAGCCGTGCCGCCAGCACCTTTTGATTGCCTTTCAATATGGTGGAGCCCTGATCGGCCGCCTCGATATTGGCCACGGTCACGAAGCGCTCAATGCGGCCTGTTTTGGGATTTGCGACCGAGAAAAATTTTTGATGTTCCTTCATAGAGGTTTTCAAAACTTCTGGTGGCAGATCCAAAAAATCCTCATCAATTTGGCCCATTAGAACCACGGGCCATTCCACGAGCCCAGCCACCTCAGCCAATAAGCCGGTGTCTTCCACGACGCTTTGACCCAGCGCAAAAGCTTGGGTTTCAGCCTCTTGCCAAATGGCTGCCTGACGCTCCTCGGCCCGCAGGACCACTTTGGCGCGCTTCAGCTTGGTTTCGTAATCTTCAAAACCATTCACGGCAAAAGCATCTGGGGCCATAAAACGGTGACCCCGGGTCTGATTGCCAGCTTTAAAGCCATCTACTTCAAGAGGGACAACTGAGACCTCGGCCTCGCTCGACAAGATGCAAAGGATCGATTGCAAAGGCCGCACCCAGCGCAGGCTCCCCGACCCCCAGCGCATCGATTTTGGCCAAGGGAAATTGCGAATGGTCGTTTCTAGCACCTCGGCCACAATCTCAGAAGCAGGACGACCAGGCTTGGTGATCTTGGCAAAATAGACCTGGCCTTTTTTGTCATCGCGCACTTCAAGGTCATCCATAGACAAGCCCGCTCCGCGCAAAAATCCACTGATCGCCTGTTTTGGCGCGCCAACTTTCGGTCCCTTACGCTCGTCTTGCACCGTGGGGCTGGCCTCCAGCAAATCTTCCACAACCAAGGTCAATCGCCGCGCTGTGTGAAAGGCAGAAGCATTGGCATAGGTCAAGCCAGCCTCGACCATCCCATTGGTCATCAATTTTTTGAGGTTCTGCGCTGCTGGCGCTTGCAAACCTGCGGGTATCTCTTCGGAAAACAGTTCAATGAGAAGATCGGCCATTATTTATCCCTTTCCGGGCAATCGTCAGAGGCCTGTGAGCCGTCATAAAGTTTGTCGCCACAATCGTTGATTTGATGCCAAACAAAGCCGCGGCCGTCATCATAAATTGCCACAATCCGGTCAATGCCAAACTCGAAATTCGCCGCGCCCAGATAGGCGGTCGCAATGCCAGCGTCGATGTCAGCGGCGATTTGGGCCGCATCGAAACATCCAAACCAATCGGGCGCATTGCGCGGCTCCGAACGCTCCAGCGTGGTAAATGTTTCCGTGAGCATCGCCGTGCTCAAAGGCGTTTTGAAACAAGCGCGATAGCGAATTGGGCTGCTGTCTGCATCAATGCCCTCAAACTCCGTCACCGGAATTCGGGTCGGCTCGCCGCTGACGACCGAGGTTAAGGCAACCTCCCCCTGCGAGAAGGTTTCGTAATAGCCATAGACCTGCGCATAATAGACGCCGATCCCGAAGGCTGCTGTTATTCCTAAAATTCCGCCACTAATCACTTTTCCACTGACAGCCATCAGGCCGCTCCTGCTGCTGAAGTCTGCACGAAAGCATCCGCGCATTTGGTCGCCAAGCTCCGAACCCGGCCAATATAGGCCTGCCGTTCTGTGACAGAAATCACGCCCCGCGCATCCAGAAGGTTAAACATATGGCTGGCTTTGATACATTGATCATAGGCCGGATGCGCCATGATGATCCGCTTGCCGGTTTTAGGATCCATTGCCTCTTGCGCCAAAATGCTCTCACACTCTGCCTCAGCCTCTTCAAACTGGCGCAGTAAGACCTCTGTATTTGCCACATCGAAATTCCAACGGGCGTATTCCTCCTCGGTTTGCCGAAAAATGTCACCATAGGTCAGCGCAATAGGGGCCGAAGGGTCATTAAAGGGCATGTCCATAACATGATCCACGCCCAACACATACATTGCCAAACGCTCCAGACCATAGGTCAGCTCGCCAGAAATCGGTTGACAGTCATGGCCACCGACCTGCTGGAAATAGGTGAACTGCGACACTTCCATTCCGTCACACCACACTTCCCAGCCCAGGCCCCAAGCCCCCAGGGTCGGGCTTTCCCAATCGTCTTCGACAAAACGGATGTCATGGAGGGCCATATCAATGCCAATGGCTTTGAGGCTGCCCAGATAGAGCTCTTGCAAGTTCGGCGGGCTGGGTTTGATGAGCACTTGATATTGGTAATAATGCTGCAAGCGGTTTGGATTTTCCCCATAACGGCCATCGGTTGGTCGGCGCGATGGCTGCACATAAGCAGCAGCCCAAGGTTTAGAACCTAAAGCCCGCAGCGTGGTGGCCGGGTGAAATGTACCAGCGCCCACCTCCATATCGTAGGGTTGCAAAATAGCGCAGCCCTGCGCGGACCAATAGGTTTGAAGGCGCAAAATTATCTCTTGGAATGATTTTGGAGTGTCCATGTGTTCCTCGGCCGCTGATCTAGCGCCTGAATAGGCGCTGCACCGGCCAGCGTCAATCAAAGCACCGATGCCAAATCAGCGCAAATGCCAAAACTTTCTGGCATCGACTTGATTTACGCGCCAATCCCACAAATAACAGATTAAATTTTAAAAGGTTCCAAAATGAGATCACCGTTTCTTTGCAGCCTCTTGGCTTTAATGTTGACCTACGAACAGGGAGCTTTGGCGCAATCCGCTGCGCCGCAGCAAGTTTGGATTCAGCTCGAGACCCGACTGCATCTCGAGGACAGTATGGACAGCATTGAGACCTATGCCCGGGATCTGAGCAATGTGAACGGGTTTGAAATTGATGGAGGCTGGTTCGGCGTCGCCATCGGCCCATATGATCCAGAACAAGCAGATGCCGATTTGCAAAATCTGCGCGCTGAAGGAATTATCCCCCGCACCAGCTTTACCACAAGCGGCGCAACCTATGGCGCGCGCTTCTACCCGCCCGCTTCGGCGGCTCAACAGGGCACAGCAAACCCTACGGTGCAAAACACGGCACCCGAAACCGTGCCGCCCCCCGCACCCGCAGAAGAGACTGCGCCAGAACCGCTGATCAGTGCCGCCGAGCGGCTCGCCCAAGCCAAAGCCTCAGAACAGGCGATGACCGAAGCCGAGAAAAAATACCTGCAACAGGCCCTCGCTTGGGCGGGATTTTATAACAGTGCCATTGATGGGCTGTATGGTCGGGGCACGCGCGCCGCGATGAAGGGCTGGCAAAGCGTCAACGGCTATGACGCAACCGGTGTGCTAACCACAGCACAAAGAGCTGAGATCATAGCAGACTATCGGTTTTTGCTGGCCAGATTGGGGTTTGAAGAGGTGGTTGATGCGCAGGCCGGCATAGCGCTTCGCCTGCCCAGCGCCCTTTTGGCCCCGGCCTCCTACGACCCGCCCTTTGCGACCTATGCCGCCAAAGATACAGGGCTGGCACAGGTGATCCTCATCAGCCAGCGCGGCGATAGAGCGCGGCTTGCAGCGCTCTATGAAGTGATGCAAGCCTTGAGTATTCTGCCAGAAACCGGCCCACGCAAACTGGCAAAATCCAGCTTCAAGATCGAGGCCTATGACGACCTAATCCACAGCACCAGCTTTGCCACATTGCGCGATGGTGACATCAAAGGTTTGATATTTGTTTGGCCCCGCGGGGACAGCGCCCGCCGCGCGAGGGTGGAAGAGGAAATCTTCACAAGCTTCACACGGCTTTCCGGCACGCTGGGCGAGGCGCCCATTCTTGGCTCTGATCTCAAACCGCAAGAGTCGCTGGGGGGCTTGCGCATTCGCCAGCCAAAGTTCACACAATCGGGCGTTTTCGTCAGCCAAGAGGGCCATATTCTCACGGCAGCTCAAGACTATTCCGGATGTGGCCGCTTAGAACTGCAAGATGGCCTCGCGCTCAGCGTCACGATCCAAACCTCGGACCTTGCGGTCTTGGCTCCAAAACAAGGCGCGGCTCCCCCGTCGATAGGCCGGTTTGAAACCCAGCGCCCCTATGCACCGCAACATGTAGCTTTGGGTGGCTACTCCTATGGGGGCAAACTCGGCGCACCGTCCATCACCATGGGCAAGTTACAAGCACTGACGGACCTCACCGGCCGTACAGGTGTTGCCCGATTGGAGCTCGACAGCTTGCCAGGCGATATTGGTGGTCCAATTTATGATCAACATGGGTCTGTGATCGGTATACTTTTGCC
>JAKMFM010000258.1 GCA_022425445.1 Planktomarina sp. | reverse complement strand
CACCCAATTTCACCGCCAGGCCGTTTTCATAGCGAAATAACTCAATTTGAATCCCAGCAGCCGGACAACCTTTGGCCGTGTCCAAGACATGTGTGGTCAAAAACCCATTCATGATCTATTCCTTTTTTGCTTCCCCAATCTCTGCGCAAAAAATAAGCAAAGGGAAAGCCCAAGATGGAGAAAATTATGAAACGTTACCCACGCGAAATGTCCGGATATGGCCCAACCCCTCCCGAAGCGCATTGGCCAGGAGGCGCCAAAATCGCGGTTCAACTTGTGCTGAACTACGAAGAGGGTGGCGAAAACAACATATTGCATGGCGACGCAGCCTCTGAAGCCTTTTTGTCAGAGATCGTCGGCGCTGCTGCCTGGCCTGGCCAACGCCATTGGAATATGGAAAGCATTTATGAATATGGGGCGCGGGCGGGCTTCTGGCGGCTACATCGCATGCTCAAAGACCTGCCCATCACCGTTTACGGCGTGGCCACCGCCTTGGCCCGCGCGCCGGAACAACTGGCGGCGATGAAATCTGCCGGGTGGGAGATTGCCAGCCACGGGCTCAAGTGGATTGAATATAAAGACACCAGCCCCGAAGATGAAGCCGCCGATATGGCTGAAGCCATTCGACTGCACACGGAGGTCGTGGGCACACCGCCGCGCGGCTGGTACACGGGGCGCTGCTCAGAAAATACCGTCCGCTTGGCCGCTGAGACGGGGCAATTTACCTATGTGGCCGACAGCTATGCCGATGATCTGCCCTATTGGATGGAATTTGAAGCGCGCGATCAGTTGATTGTACCCTATACGCTGGACGTCAATGATATGCGATTTGCAACCCCTCAGGGCTTTAATGCGGGCGATCAATTTTTTAACTACCTCAAAGACAGTTTCGACATGCTCTATGCAGAGGGCGGGCGCATGATGTCGATCGGCCTGCATTGCCGCCTTATTGGCCGACCAGGCCGCGCCACAGCTCTGCGTCGCTTCATTGACTATGCACAAAGCCATGCAGGCGTCTGGTTCGCCACCCGCGCGGCCATCGCCGACCATTGGATCCAAACCCACCCCCACCAGCGCCTGGATCACCCCAGCCGCATGTCCAGAGAAGATTTCACAGCAGCCTTTGGCGGCATTTTCGAGCATTCCACCTGGGTCGCGGAACGCGCGCATCGGCTGGAACTGGGCCCCATGCATGACACTGCCACCGGATTGCACAATGCCCTATGCCGCGCCTTTCGCTCCGCCAGCCCTGACCTGCGCCTCGGCGTTCTGACCGCGCATCCAGATTTGGCTGGAAAATTGGCAGCCGCAAAACGGCTGACAGCCGAAAGCACAGCGGAGCAGGCCAGCGCAGGGCTGGGCGCGCTTACCGACGCGGAACGCACGCAGTTTACAACCCTCAACGCGGCTTATGTCGAAAAATACGGATTTCCCTTTATTATCGCGGTGCGCGATCACAACAAAGCCAGCATCCTTGCGGCCTTTGAAAAACGCATCACCAACGATCGCGATACGGAATTTACCGAAGCCTGCCGCCAAGTTGAACGGATCGCAGAGTTTCGTTTGCGCGATCTCCTGCTACGCTGACTAGCCCCAAGCCAGCCTAGGGCCAGTCAGCGCGCTATAGGCCTAGCGGCATATGCCGGTTTACATCTTTGTAGAGCAAATAGCGAAACGGCCCAGGACCACCCGCATAGCAAGCTTGCGGGCAAAAGGCGCGCAGCCACATGAAATCTCCGGCCTCCACTTCAACCCAATCTTGGTTGAGCTTATAAACCGCCTTGCCTTCGAGGACATATAGCCCGTGCTCCATGACATGGGTCTCCTCAAACGGGATCACGCCGCCGGGTTGGAATGTCACGATATTGACATGCATATCATGGCGCAGATCGTCTAGTTCAACAAAGCGCGTCGTTCCCCATGCCCCATTCGTATCCGGCATCAAATGCAGCTCATGATCAGCTTCATGAGTGACAAAGGCCTCGGGTTTCGCGATCCCCTCAACCGGCACATAGAGTTTTCGGATCCAATGAAACCGCAGGCAGTCCTCTGGCGCCTCAAGCGTCCATTGCACGCCGCTCGGAATATAGGCGTAGCTGCCCGCCCGCAAAGCATGCGCCCTCCCGTCTAGATGCAGCAGGCCCGACCCCTGAGTGACAAAAAGCACCGATTGCGCCCGCTGCTCCATATCCGGCGTTTGGCTGCCACCACCGGCAGAAACCTCCATAATGTATTGCGAAAAAGTCTCGGCAAAGCCGCTCAAGGGACGTGCCAACACCCAAGCACGTGTTTTATGCCAATGGGGCAGAAAGCTGGTGACGATATCGCGCATCGTACCCTTGGGGATGACTGCATAGGCCTCAGTAAAGACCGCGCGCTGGGTCATAACGTCCTTCTGGCTTGGCAAGCCGCCAGTTGGGAAATAATATTTTTGCGGGTCGCCCATGGGATATCCTTTCAAGACAAATCAATTCCTAGCGCGAATTTGCACAAAGAAAAAGCCCTCCAATAGCGACCTGACAGTCAAGCACAGGTCCAGAAATCGCAAAAACACCCCTGGTCGGAAAACACAGAGAGTTTGTCCGATTTCAACCTGAATTCAGCTGCTGAATTGGTCACATTTGGCGTAAGGAGTCCGATCTATGCGCTATTCAGCCCTCAGAGTGATTAAAGAAGCTCTCACTGGCCACAAAGGCTGGACACCCGCTTGGCGGGACGTAGCGCCGCAAGCGCATTATGATTACATCGTCATTGGCGGCGGCGGGCATGGGTTGGCCACCGCCTATTATCTCGCGCGCGACCATGGGGCCAAGAAGGTGGCCGTCTTGGAAAAAGGCTGGATTGGTGGCGGCAATGTCGGGCGCAACACCACGATCATCCGGTCCAACTATTTGCTGGATGGCAATGAGCCATTTTACGAGCATTCGCTAAAGCTCTGGGAAGGTTTGGAGCAGGATTTAAATTACAACGCGATGGTCAGCCAGCGCGGTATTCTCAACCTCATTCACTCTGACGCACAGCGCGACGCCTTCACGCGGCGCGGCAATGCGATGATTCTTAATGGGGCCGATGCGGATTTGCTCTCTACGCAAACCATCCAAAAGCGCTACCCCTTTATAAATGTGGACAACGCACGCTTCCCGATCAAAGGCGGTTTGGCCCAGCATCGCGGCGGCACAGTGCGCCATGACGCAGTCGCCTGGGGCTATGCCCGTGCAGCGGATCAATTGGGGGTGGACATCATCCAAAATTGCGAAGTCACCGGCTTTCGCATTCAGGGCGGCACATGCCTCGGCGTCGAAACCAGCCGCGGCTACATCGCGGGTGGTAAAATCGCCGCTTGTGTCGCTGGATCCTCAGGCCGCTTGATGTCTAAGGCCGGTATGCGCCTGCCCATTGAAAGCCATGTGCTGCAAGCCTTCGTCTCCGAGGGGCTCAAACCTGTTCTGCCCGGAGTGATCACCTTTGGGGCGGGACATTTTTATTGCAGCCAATCGGATAAGGGCGGCTTGGTCTTTGGCGGAGATATCGACGGCTATAATTCCTACGCCCAGCGCGGAAACCTGCCCGTTGTTGAAGATGTCTGCGAGGGGGCAATGGCCATATTTCCCATGCTTGGCCGTGTGCGCCTTCTGCGCATGTGGGGCGGTATTATGGATATGTCGATGGATGGCTCTCCAATCATCGACCGCACCCATATTGACGGGCTCTATTTCAACGGCGGCTGGTGCTATGGCGGCTTCAAAGCCACACCGGCCTCTGGCTGGTGCTATGCTCATCTGTTGGCCAGGGATACCCCGCATGAATTTGCCAAAGCCTATCGCTTTGACAGGTTCGAAAAGGGACAGATGATCGATGAAAAAGGCGTGGGCAACAATCCACAGCTGCATTAGGAGCGCATCAGATATGATAATCAACCACCCGCTTCTCGGTCCACGCGACAGTGCAGAGTTTACATATATGGGAGATGCCAAGCTCATAGACCGCCCCGACTGGCAGGCTCCAGAGGCTTTGGCGCAATTCATTGATTATGGCTATATGCGCGACAATCCAGATGGGGCGCATCGTGAGCTTTGGTATCATGAACAGGGGGACCGCTCCTTCCTTGTTGTCACGCGAGACACGACCACCCACGAAATTTTTGCCGTTGAATTGGCCCGTGATGTCGCCCGAAGCCGGGGTCAGAGCCGATGAGCCAAATCAATCGCCTCCCCGGCGGGCAAATTGACCGCAACCAAACTTTGAACTTCACCTTTGATGGCAAGTCTTACCAAGGCCATGCGGGCGACACGCTGGCCAGTGCGCTCCTGGCCAATGGCGTTCGCCTCATGGGGCGCTCGTTCAAATATCATCGCCCGCGCGGCGTTTTGACCGCTGGGTCTGAAGAGCCCAACGCCCTTGTCGAGCTGCGAGAGGGCGCGCGCAAGGAGCCCAACACACGCGCTACCACGGCCGAGCTTTTTGGCGGCCTGACCGCGCGCTCACAAAACAAGATCGGGTCGCTGCGCTTTGATCTTATGGCCATAAATGACCGCTTTTCAAATTTTCTAACAGCCGGGTTTTATTACAAAACCTTCATGTGGCCCGCCGCCTTTTGGGAAAAGATCTATGAGCCTATTATTCGCAATGCCGCTGGGCTCGGAAGCATCAGCTTGCAAGATGATCCCGACGCCTATGACCGCGGCTTTTTGCATTGTGATCTGCTGATCATCGGTGCGGGTCCCGCCGGGCTTGCAGCCGCGCTGACCGCTGGGCGCGCCAGGGCGCAGGTGATCTTGGCGGATGAGGATTTCACCCTCGGCGGCAGGCTCAATTCTGAACGCCTCGCCTTTGCCGATCAAAGCGGCGCAGATTGGGCTGCGCAAACCGTGGCAGAGCTGGCCAGCCTGCCCAATGTTCGCATCATGGCCCGAACCACCGTATTGGGCGCCTTCGATCACGGTATATTTAGCGCACTAGAGCGAGTTTCGGACCACCTGCCCCAGCCAGCGCCCGGCAAACCCCGGCAAGTGCTGTGGCGGATCTACAGCAAAGGCAGCCTGCTCTGCGCCGGAGCGACAGAACGCCCGATCGCTTTTGAGAACAATGATCGGCCCGGGATTATGCTGGCCGGGGCGATGCGCAGCTATGCCAACCGTTGGGCGGTAACCCCGGCGCAACGGGTGGCGGTCTTTACCAATAATGACGACGGCCATAGGACCGCCGCGGATTTGCACGCAAAAGGAGTCTCGATTGCAGCTGTGATCGATGTTCGGCCCGATGCGCCGCAAAGTCAGGATTATGAAGTCATCAAAGGGGGACAGGTGATCAACAGCCGCGGGCGCTTGGGGCTTAAATCCATTGAGGTCGTCCTGCCTGGCGGCGCGACGCGCCAATTGACTTGCGGCGCTCTTGGCGTGGCGGGCGGTTGGAACCCAAATGTGCATTTGACCAGCCACCATCGCGGCCGGCCTGAATGGTTGCCACAGATTGCCGCCTTTGGCCCGCCCTCTCAAGGACCCAAAACACTGCGCATCGCAGGCGCAGCCAAAGGCGAGCTGTCCACCGCAGACGCCCTACGCGGCGGGGCGGATCAAGCCGCCAGCTGGCTGGGCGAGAATGGATTTTCAGCGGCGGCCGTCGAGTTGCCCGACGCTGAAGATGCCCCGGTCTCCATGACACCGTTTTGGGCGGTAAAAGGTTGCAACCGCGCTTGGCTCGATCAACAAAACGACGTGACGGTAAAAGACGTCAAATTGGCCCATAAAGAAAATTTCGTCAGCGTTGAACACCTCAAACGCTACACCACGCTGGGCATGGCCACAGATCAGGGCAAGACCTCCAATATGGGCGGGCTTGCAATTATGGCTGAGCTGACGGGCAAAGCCATTCCAGAGGTCGGCACAACAATCTTCCGTCCGCCCTATACCCCAACCGCAATTGGTGCCTTCGCAGGCCGCGATCGCGGGACAGATTTCCGCCCCATCCGCAAGACCCCAAGCCATGCCTGGGCCGAGGAGCAAGGCGCGGTCTTTGTTGAGGTGGGCCTGTGGTTGCGCGCGCAATGGTTCGCCAAAGCCGGCGAAACCCATTGGCGGCAGTCCGTGGATCGAGAGGTACGGGCCACGCGCGAATCCGTTGGTATCTGCGATGTCACAACTCTCGGAAAAATCGATGTTCAAGGCACAGATGCTGCGACATTTCTCAACAAAATTTATTGTAACGGATTCGCCAAATTAGCCATCGGCAAGACCCGTTACGGATTGATGCTGCGCGAAGATGGGATCGCCATGGATGATGGCACCGCCGCCCGCCTGGCAGAGGACCACTTTGTGGTCACCACCACCACGGCCAATGCTGTCTCGGTGTTTCGCCATATGGAATTTGCCCGCCAATGCCTTTGGCCAGATCTCGATGTGCAATTGATTTCAACCACCGAGGCCTGGGCGCAATATGCAGTTGCTGGGCCAAACGCGCGGCGGTTGCTGCAAAAAGTTGTCGACCCGGAATTTGACCTGTCCAATGAGGCCTTTCCCTTCATGGCCTGCGCCAATATCACCGTTTGCGGCGGGCTGCGCGCCCGGCTGTTTCGGATCTCTTTTTCGGGAGAGCTGGCATATGAGCTCGCCGTTCCAACGCGCTACGCAGATGCAATGATCCGGCGCCTGATGCAGGCCGGAGAAGAATTTGAGGCGGTGCCCTATGGCACCGAGGCCCTCGGCGTCATGCGCATTGAAAAAGGCCATGCAGCGGGCAATGAGCTCAATGGTACCACCACGGCCTTGAACCTTGGCATGGGGCGCATGGTGTCCAAAGCAAAGGACAGCATCGGCTCCACCCTGTCCGAACGCAGCGGGCTCAACCAAACAGATGCGCTGAAATTGGTTGGATTATGGCCGGTGAACCCTGCCAACCCAGTGCCCGCCGGCAGTCATTTGATGGCCAAAGGCGATCCGGTGGATGCCGCCCATAGCCAAGGCTATGTGACATCCGCTTGTTTCTCGCCAAATCTGGGTCATTCCATCTCACTTGCCTACGTGAAGTCAGGGGACAGCCGGATGGGCGAAATCCTGAGACTTGTTAGCCCATTGACCGGCTTCGATCATGAGGTTGAAGTGGTCAGCGCACATTTCATTGATCCTAAGGGGGAGCGTCTGCGTGCATGATCTTATTGCCACCACAGCTTTGGGCGCGGCCGCCCCCTGCGTTGACCACCATGGCCCCATCAGCTTGACCGAAGAGCCAGGCTTCGCCCTGGCTTCTATCGCGGCGCGGCGCGGCGCAGAGCGCGCAACCGTCTTGGCCATTCGCCGCATGATCGGGCCTACGGCGCCCAAAGCGGGCCATTGGGCCGGCGAGCGGATCATCGCTTTTTGGACCGGTCCCGATCAATGGATGCTTGAAGCGCCTTATGACAGTGACGAATTTTTATTCGAGCGGGCCATCAAAGAAGCCAAAGGCAAGGCCTCTGTCACCGAGCAAACCGGGGCGTGGTGCCGCTTTGATCTGCGCGGCACAGGTCTCGCGGCAGTTATGGAACGGCTTTGCCCCATCAATATGGCCACATTCATCGCTGGAAGTGCCACCCGAACCAGCATCGACCACCTCGGCTGTTTTGTGCTCTGCCGCTCTGAGGATCACATCTCAATCCACGGGCCGCGCTCTTGCGCAGCGGCGTTGCACCACAGCCTGCTGACCGCAATTCGAGCCGCCTTTTAGGCTGCAATCAAAGGTTTTGGCCCTCTCAATCCTATACCGAGGGCACGGGAGTATTGTCCAATACGCGATAAAGGTTAATGCGCCGCCGATCTTCCTGGGGCGTGAGACCAAAGGCCTCACAGTAATGACGAACCATGGGCGTGGTCGAGCCATAACCCACTTGCAGCGCAATTTGCGCCATACCGTCTTTGGAATACATCACCAATTGCTTGGCGGCTTTCATCCGAAGCGCACGGTAGTAATGAGACGGGCTTTGCCCCGTTGCCTTTTTGAAACTGCGCTCAATCTGCCGCGGCGAGACACCCACAGCATCTGCAACTTCAGCCACTGAGATCGGACAATCGAGATGGGCGGCAAAGATGGCCACCGCTTTGGCCACAACAGGCGGTAAGGTCGCGTCAGTGGTAGTGCTGCGATAGGTTGGAATACTCTGCTGGACCCCCTCACCCCGCATCAGCGGATGCTGAAACCAGCAAGCCACCTCGGTGGCCACATCGGCCCCCAAGCGGGTTTCGATCAACCGCAGTGACAGATCAAAACCCGCTGCCGCCCCTGAGGCAGTGTAGCGGCGGCTCGAGACTTCAATGACCCGATCAGAAGCCTGAACTTCCGGAAATTCTGAACGAAAGGCCGCATCATAGCACCAATGTACCGACACAGCATGCCCAGCCATCACCCCTGAGCGGACCAGGGGAAACACCCCGCCACTGACCCCGCCCAAAACGGCTCCGTGACGCGCCAACGCGCGCAGCGCAGCAAAACCGGCTTTTGAATTGACAAAATGCGCTCGGGGCGGGCTCAGAAGGAACAGATAATCGGGTCGGGTCAGATCCGACAAAAGCACATCTGGCTCAAAGCTGATCCCCGCGCTGGAGCGCATTTTTGCCATCGTCTCAGCAACAAGTGACCAAGAAAACGCAGCCTGCCCCGATATCTCATTGGCCGCGCGTAGAGGTTCAATCATTGAGGTTAAGCAGGCCATCGGAAAGCCTTCAAAGATCAGGAAACCAATGGACTGGGTTTTCACTTCATTCATAAATATGATACTAACAGGAAAACTGACCCATAGATCAAGAGGTCAAACGCCAAGACTGAGGTTGAGACATGAGCGATGAGAAAACCACCCCGGCTTCGGTGAGCTACCTGACGCAAAACCCGCCCCGGGCGAGCGATGGATCTGAAAAAAGTCTCGAAATGGCCATTGGACTTGAGGTGCGGGCCTTTCGGCGGCGTCAAGAGGTCACGGTTGCCGAGCTTGCCAACCGCACGGGACTTTCGATTGGAATGCTCTCCAAGATTGAAAATGGCAATACCTCTCCCTCCCTCAAGACATTGCAAACCCTCGCAACCGCGCTGTCCTTGCCAATCACCACATTTTTTCGTGGCTTCGAGGCGCGCCAGGCGCCGGTCCACACAAAAAGCGGTGACGGGATCACGATCGAGGAGGCTGGCAGCCAGGTGGGGCATCAAACACATCTTTTGGGACATATCAACGCCCCAACGAGCGGGATCATCGCAAAACCATATTTGGTCACGCTGCGCGCAGAAGCGGATATTTTTCCAACCTTACAACACGGCGGTACCGAGACAATTTACATGCTGGAAGGAGAAATGGATTATCGGCATGGCGACACGCTGTTCCGGCTGACCGCCGGAGACAGCTTACAATTTGATGCCGATAGACCCCATGGACCGGAGGCACCGAAGGTTCATACCGTGCGGTATCTGTCCATCGTCAGCACACCGCAGCACACCTAGACCCGCGTTTCTAACGCAGCAGATCAAGCCCAGCCTTGCGATGCGTGTACCATACCAAACCAGCCGCCACGGCCAAAGACATGGCGCTTGAAATGACCACTGACCAACCCCCGGGCACCGCAGCCGCCGCTCATAGCGCATGGCCCGTTGTCAGTGCCACGCCAACAAGCGAAATAAACAAAGCCGGCTGCGCTGTCGCCCGGCGCAACAGCATCAAAACACAGCCCAATGCCCAAAACACTCAGCTCGGTTTCGTCATCACGTGCGGTGCCTCCCTGTTATAAAAGTGTAAACCATACAGAAACCTCATCATTGGCCCACACACGCTCATAA
>JAKMFM010000213.1 GCA_022425445.1 Planktomarina sp. | reverse complement strand
CTCAAATGTTGCACCTGTCGGGTGAGGCCAGTCCCATGGGCGCGCAATTTTTGGTGATGGAACACTTAAACGGGCGGGTTTTTTGGGATCCCGCCCTGCCCGAGCAACCCCCAAAGTTTCGCCAAGGAGTGTATCACGCTCTCGTGCGGACCCTGGCCGCTCTGCACGATGTTGATCCCAACGCCGTTGGGCTGGCGGACTTTGGCAAACCCGGGAATTATTTTTCGCGGCAAGTGTCCCGCTGGACAGGGCAATATCGCGCCTGTGAAACGCAGGCACGTCCCGACATGGATTGGAGCATCGACTGGCTACAGCGCAACATGGTGCAAGATGATGGACAAACCTCCATCGTACACGGTGACTATCGTTTGGACAATGTCATGTTCGACAGCCAGACCGCCGAGATGATCGCAGTTTTAGATTGGGAATTGTCCACGCTCGGGCATCCCTTTGCCGATCTGGCCTATCAATGCATGGGTCTGCGCCTGCCGCAAGATGGTATGATCAAAGGGCTCAAGGGTATCGACCGCAGGGCGCAAAGCCTGCCTGAAGAAGCGGACTATGTTGCGCAATATTGTGATCTCAGAGGCATCGATCCACCTGAAAATTGGGCGTTTTACATGGTGTTTTCTTTCTTTCGACTGGCCGCCATTCTGGAGGGCGTATTGCATCGCGCCCAATCGGGAAATGCCTCAAACCCCAGGGGCATAGATACGATGAGCCACAGCATCGCCACTCTGGCGCAAGCCGCAAAACATACCGCCCAAGGCCGCCCGTCATGATGCTCAACAGCGCATCGGTCAAGGGACGCATTCTAGATGCCGCCGCTCAGGCCTTTGCCACCCATGGGGTCGATCAGACCTCGATTGATGACATTGCCCGCGACCTTGACGCGACCAAAGGAAAAATTTACCATCATTTCGGCTCAAAAAGCGAATTGGTCTGCGCCATTCGCAAGCATTCTGTGCAGCTGACCTTGGAGCGAGTCCGTCCGCAGTTTGAGGCAGACATGCCGCCCCCAGAAAAATTTCATGCAATGGCCAAAGCGCATGTCGTCGCAATGATATCAGAGCTGGCCTATCACCGGGTTGTGGTAGAGGAGATGCGCGGTTCAAAGACCGGCGGGACAACAGCAGCAGAGCGGGCTTTGCGTTTCGAAATCGCTGCGCTGCAGTCCGAATATGAAGGCTTTTTCCGCAGCACTTTGGCAGAGGGCATCGCCAGCGGGCATTTTCGCGATCAAGACATCTCCATCGCCGTGCGGAGCTTTTTGATGATGCTGCATGCGCCGATCTATTGGTACCAACCGCGCGACACAGACAATATCGCTGCCATTGCCAACCAATTGGCCACTATGGCCTTGGGTGCAGTGGCAACGCCACAATGAGATGTTGATCTCCCAAACACCTGCGCTTTAAGCTGGCACGGCGCGGCAATCGCAAAGGACGCTTCGATGACCCAACCTGTGACCCTCTCGACGGCCGGCTCCATCGCCGTAATTGAGATCAATAACCCTCCAGTCAACGTACTGAGCCAGGCGGTGCGGCAAGGCTTGCGCGATGCTGTCGTGCAGGCGGATAAAGATCTGGCCGTCACGGCCATCGTCATCATTGGAGCGGGGCGCAGCTTTCCTGCCGGGGCGGATATCAAGGAATTTGACCAGCCAATGCAGGATCCGCATTTGCCCGACGTGATCGATCGCATTGAAAATTGCAGCAAACCGGTTGTGGCCGCGTTGCATGGCACAGCTTTGGGGGGCGGTTTTGAGATCGCCCTAGGCAGCCATTACCGCATAGCGCTGCCATCTGCGCGGGTGGGCCTGCCGGAAATCCATCTCGGGCTCATCCCCGGCGCCGGCGGCACGCAGCGCTTGCCGCGATTGTGTGGCGCCGCAATGGCGCTTAAGATTATGTTCAACGGCACCCCGATCAGCGCGCAAGATGCTTTTGCGGCCGGGTTGATCGACCGTTTGGCAGACGGGGATTTACGCCAAGCCGCTTTGACCTATGCAGCGAAGCTCCAAACCCTGCGCCGCAGCAGCGATGCCACCTCCCACCTTGCGGACAAAGCCGCCTTCGAAGCGGCGTTGCAAAATGCAGCAAAGACGGCCGCCAGTCGCATGCGCGGGCAAATGGCGCCGCTGAAGATTGTCGAGTGCGTGCGCGCCTGCATCACCCAACCTTTCGCGGATGGGCGCCGGTTCGAAAGCGATTGTTTTTTTGAATGTCTTGCCTCTGAACAATCCAAAGGCATGATTCACGCCTTTTTCGCCCAGCGTGCCAGCGCCAAAGTTCCCGAAGCCGGCCGCGCAGAGCCACGCCCTTTAAATCGGCTTGGGGTCGTGGGCGGCGGTACCATGGGTGCTGGCATCACCGTCGCGGCTCTGAACAGCGGCCTACCGGTCACGATGATCGAGCGCGATTGTGAAAGCTTGGCTCGGGGACGTGCCAATGTAGAGCAGGTCTATGATCGGCTGATTGTCAAAGATCGCATGAGCGCGGCGCAAAAATCTGACATTATGGCCCGGTATCAAGCCTCAACAGAATTTGCCGATCTGTCAGAAGTCGACATGGTGATCGAGGCCGTTTTTGAGCGGCTCGATGTTAAACGCGGCGTGTTTGAACAGCTCGACAAAGTTCTAAAACCCGATGCGGTATTGGCCTCCAACACGAGTTATATCGACATAGATGAAATTTCCAGCGCCACCAATCGCTGCGAAAACGTGCTGGGTCTGCATTTTTTCAGCCCGGCAAATATTATGAAATTGCTCGAAATTGTTGTGCCGCAAGGCGCGGCTGACGATGTGGTGGCTACAGGCTTTGCATTGGCCAAAATTTTGGGCAAAATCCCGGTGCGGTCCGGCAATTCGCCGGGGTTCATTGGCAACCGCATTCTAGGCAAATATGGCGATTGCGCCGCCCATATGATGGAAGACGGTGCCACACCTTACGAAATTGATGCCGCGGTTGTAGAATTTGGCTATCCGATGGGCCTTCATGCCATGTATGATCTGGCCGGTCTGGACATTGGCTGGGACAATCGCAAAGCTGCGCAGGACAAGCGCGATCCAGCGGAACGCTATGTTGAGATCGCCGACCGTA
>JAKMFM010000210.1 GCA_022425445.1 Planktomarina sp. | reverse complement strand
AATCTGCGTGTCTATGCAGGCGCCGAGCATCCACATGAGGCGCAAGCCCCAGACGTATTGGATGTAAAAGTCATGAACAAGAAAAACACACGGGTATAAGCGATGTCAGATCAAATTACATCTCTCGAAGACCTGGCAGCGGTCGCCGAAGGCACCTCTGCTGTGGTTGAAATCGCAGCGCCTCGGGAACCTGTTCGCGATGAATTGGGTCGCAGCTACGCCACCGGCAAACGTAAAGACGCGGTTGCCCGTGTTTGGATTAAACCAGGATCTGGCAAAGTGACTGTGAACGGCAAAGATCAAGACGCTTACTTCGCGCGTCCTGTTTTGCAGCTGATCCTGCGTCAACCGATGCAGGTGGCTGGTGTTGAAGGCGAATTTGACGTGGTTGCCACGGTCAAAGGCGGCGGTTTGACAGGCCAAGCGGGCGCTGTAAAACACGGCATCTCCAAAGCCTTGCAGCTCTATGAACCCAGCCTGCGCGGCGCCCTGAAAGCCGCCGGCTTCCTGACCCGCGACAGCCGGGTTGTGGAACGTAAGAAGTTCGGTAAGCGCAAAGCCCGCCGGAGCTTCCAGTTCTCCAAGCGCTAAGACCTGCGAACGCACTAAAACAATCAAACAAGCACTTACGCAAGTTAGTGCTTGTTTTGTTGTGTACTGCGAATTTATCGTATCATGATTAGCATTTGCTCGTTCACACTGGAAAAGCGGGCGCAAAACTACGGCCACTGCAAATCAAGTGTATGTTTTGCTGAAAACTGATGGGAAATTGGAATGTATTTACCAAAGCATTTCAAACAAACTGATATTGACGAGATTAAGGGTCTTGTTGCGTGTTTTCCGCTTGCGACCTGCGTTGCAAACATGGGCGATGAATTTGAAGTGAACCATTTTCCGATGATATGGCGTGATGATCAGCTGATCGGCCACATCGCATTTGCAAATCCCATGCACAAAACTTTGCAAAATGGCTGTAAGGCGGTTTTTGTCTTCAATGCGGGAGACACTTACGTTTCGCCCAACTGGTACCCGACCAAAGCGCAACACCATAAGCACGTGCCAACTTGGAATTATCAAGTCATCCACATGCACGGTGAATTGTTTTTCAAGCACGGAGAAAAGGATAAGATTGCTGCGGTTGGATTGCTGACCCAATTGCACGAAAAGCGCGTGAATGGGGGTAAAGCGTGGAAAATGCGAGATGCACCCAGAGATTATATAAAAACAATGATTGAAGGCATTGTGGGGATTGAGTTTCACATTAAACGTTTGGAGGCCAAATCAAAATTGAGCCAAAATAGGGAAAAAATCGACTACACCGCTGTCATGGATAGGATGGAAGAGATGCAGCTGATGGGATTGAGCCAGAGCATGAAGAAATTGCTAGACTAACCGCATCACGCCAATCTGTGTTTGCTGTTTTAACTGTGAGGTCTTTAGAGTCTATAAGCTGAAATTTTAAAACTCTGGGTTTCTAAGTCATCGTGCAGTTTAGATGGAAAAGCTTAGGCTGTTAGTCTTGTCATCCAAGGCTCACATAGATCAATCATCAATGGCTTGGCTCGGCTGGCAGAGAGACAGGGATTCGAACCCTGGGTACCCTTGCAGGTACAACGGATTTCGAATCCGTCCCGTTCGACCACTCCGGCACCTCTCCAAACCCTGCAGTTTAGACTGACGAGATGCCAGATAATCAAGAAGTTGTAGTTTGTCCACAGGGTTGCGCTGTCAAATTTGTGGCGCCCTTTAAAGGCCTGCTCTTATCCAGGCGGCGGCTTTTTCAGCGATCATCAAGGTGGGCGCATTGGTGTTGCCACTGGTGATGGTTGGCATAACGCTGGCATCAACAACGCGCAGCCCCTGAACGCCTTTGACACGCAGATGCGGCTCCAGAACAGCTGAGTGGTCATCAAGGCGACCCATTTTTATCGTACCAACAGGATGAAAAATTGTATTGGCGATATCCCCGGCGAGCCGCGCCAATTCTTCATCGCTTTGATGCTGCACCCCCGGCTTTAATTCTTCAGGCGCGTAGCGTTGCATTGCTGGTTGCGCCATGATCTCCCGCACTTGGCGCAGGCTATCAGCGGCTATTTTTCGATCTTCCGCAGTACTGAGATAATTGGGCATAATTTTAGGCGGATCGCGGAAATTGGCCGAGCGGATTTGCACCTTGCCGCGGCTGGTTGGGTTGAGATTGCAGACGCTGACGGTGATGGCTGGAAAATCATGTAAATCTTCGCCAAAGGCCTCCAGGCTTAAGGGCTGCACATGGTATTCGAGATTGGCATGGGGACGGGCGGGATCAGAGCGGATGAAGGCGCCCAATTGACTGGGCGACATGCTCATCGGTCCTGAGCGTTTTAGCAGGTACTCGGCACCAATTTTTAGTTTTCCGAACACACTGTTGGACAGAGTATTGAGTGTTTGGGTGCCTGTGACCTTGAACACCGCACGGATTTGGAGATGGTCTTGCAAGTTTTCCCCAACCGGGGCATCTCGGATCACCTCAATGCCTTTGGAGCGCAGTAAATTAGCTGGGCCAATACCGGAGAGCTGTAGGATTTGCGGCGAATTGATTGCACCGGCCGATAAAATTACCTCGCGTTTGACTGTGATGTGACTTGAGTGCCCATCGCGGGTCAGGCGCAGCCCTGTACACCGCAGCTGGCCATCGTCTTGGGTGCCGAAAGTGAGTTTCTCGACCTGAGCCTGAGTCCAGATCGTCAAATTTTGCCGTTTGCGAGCAGGGCGCAAAAATGCCTTGGAGCTGCTCCAACGCCAACCCGAACGTTGATTAACATCGAAATACCCGACACCGGCGTTGTCGCCAGCATTGAAATCCTCAATTTTTTCAATTCCTGCCTGCTCAGCGGCATCGGCAAAACTGTCGAGCACATCCCAGCGCAGGCGTTGTTTTTCAACGCGCCATTCACCGCCAGACCCGTGTACGTCTGAAAACCGGCTGTTGTTGCCAGTTTTGGGATCGGCGCCTTGATCGAGCCGGTAATGACTTTCATGGGCTTTGAAATCCGCAAGCGCATTTTGCCAAGCCCAGCTGTCCTCACCGGTCATTTTTGCCCAGCCGTCATAATCTCGCGCTTGGCCGCGCATGTAAATCATGCCGTTAATTGAGGAGCAGCCGCCCAGGACTTTGCCGCGCGGATAGCGTTGCACGCGGTTGTTGAGGCCCGCATCGGGCTCCGTGTGATACAGCCAATCTGTGCGCGGATTGCCAATACAATGCAAATAGCCCACGGGGATGTGAATCCATAGGTATCTGTCCGCCTTGCCAGCTTCCAGCAATAGGACCCGGTTGCGCGGCTCTGCGCTGAGTCGATTGGCCAGTAGGCAGCCGGCTGTGCCGCCGCCAATGATGACGTAATCGAAAGTGGCGGATGTGTTTGACATGGATTCAAATTCCCATTGGCTTGCCGGGGCAGTTGAGCTGCACCCTTATCTTGCACCTTCAAGCAATGCGCCCACGAATGCAATTGATCATGCAGCGCAACGTGAATTTCAACTTTGCAAGAAATTGGTGCGCACCCCCATTGCGGTCATGGCACAGCTGGTTTTAAGTCAGGCGGGAGTGCTATGCCCCGTGCGTGTGATCGACATCATGCGGCGGCGCGATCCATGAAGGTGGCGTAATGACCGGGACGGCTTTGACATGAGCGGAATATGGGCTGGCATGGTGGAGGCATTTCTGCTCGTTTGGTCTCTCGATGCGGATTTAATCGACATTACTTTGAGATCTTTGAAGGTCAGTCTAAGTGCTCTGGTGATCGCCTGCGCCGTAGCGCTGCCTTTAGGCACCTGGCTGGCCATTCGCCGCTTCCGCCACCGCCGCTTTGTCATTGCAACTTTGAATGCTTTGATGGGCTTACCACCCGTGGTGGTGGGGTTGATCGTTTATCTTCTTTTGTCGCGCGCGGGTCCATTTGGTGTTTTGGACCTGCTTTTCACACCGACCGCTATGATCATTGCTCAGGTTATTATCATCACGCCGTTGATTGCCTCAATCACCCACCAAGCCATGCGCGAGCTTTGGTCAGAGTATCATGATTTGCTGATTTCGCTCAACACCACCCACGGTCAAAGAATTACAACGCTGATTTGGGATGGGCGGCGTACTTTGATGACGGCAGCTTTGGCCGGATTTGGCCGGGCGATTGGGGAGGTGGGGGCGATCATGATTGTGGGCGGCAATATCGATCACGTCACCCGTGTCCTTACCACGGCGATTGCTTTGGAAACGGGAAAGGGGGATTTTGCGCTGGCCCTTGGGCTGGGGGTTGTCCTTATTGCTTTAAGTTTATGCGTCAATCTGACCATCCACAGCCTATCGCGCACAGAGCGGGAGGGTCGCTGGTGAGACGAGATCCGTTCGTTCAATTGCAAGACGTGGTGGTGAAACGCCGCGCGAAAGCTGTTCTTGGCCCGATGAATCTTGAATTGTCAGGCGGCGGGTTCACCATCGTTCTCGGGCCAAATGGTGCGGGCAAAACCACCTTGCTTAAAGTATTGCACGGGGTTGAGCGGGTCACCAGCGGGTCTGTCACCTGGTCTGTGTCGGATAAAACCGCGCAGCAAGGCCAAGCCTATGTCTTTCAAAGCCCAGTTATGTTGCGGCGTTCGGTTCGGGCGAATTTGGCCTATCCGCTGCAATTGCTCGGCGTTTCGAAGGCCGAAATTGCGGAGCGCGTCGCGCATTGGGGGGCGCGCATTGGGCTGAGCGCAGTGCTGGATTTTCCTGCGCCGCATTTGTCAGGAGGCGAGCAACAAAAGCTTGCCCTTGCGCGTGCGCTCATTCGACGGCCCGACACACTGTTTCTAGATGAGCCCTGCGCCAATCTGGATGGGCGCTCGACCCGCGAAATTGAAGACATCTTATGCGAAGCGACACAGGCCGGCGCGCGCATTATCATGACCACTCACGACCTCGGACAGGCCCGCCGCCTCGCCGATCGCGTGCTATTTCTCAATAAGGGGCAGGTGGAAGAGCAGGCGCACGCTGATACCTTCTTCATAGCGCCCAAATCATCGGGCGCTACGGCCTTTTTAAATGGAGATATCATCGAATGATCCGGGCCATACTGTTCGCTCTGATCTGCGCAGGGACAGCCATTCAGGCCGAAACACTGCGGTTGGCTGCGACCACGAGTTTCAACAATTCCGGTCTATCTGACGCGCTGTTGCCAGTGATTGCGCAGGATATTGGCTTGGATGTGCAACTTTTGGTGGTCGGGACGGGGCAAGCTCTACGACTTGGGCAATCCGGCGATGTCGATGCAATTTTGGTGCATTCCAAAGAGGCTGAACTGGCTTTTGTCGAAGCGGGCTATGCCAGCCATCGGCGCGAAATCATGTATAATGACTTTGTGGTGATTGGCCCATCGGATGATCCCGCACAAGTGATGGCGGCCACATCGGCAATCGAGGCCCTATTGCGCATCGCAGCGGCGCAATCGACCTTCGTCAGTCGCGGGGATGACAGCGGCACTCATAGAAAAGAGTTGTCACTCTGGGCTGCGGCTGGCTCCGATCGCGTAGAATTTACCTCGTGGTATCGGGAGGTCGGCGCCGGCATGGGGGCCAGTTTGAACAGCGCTTCGGCTATGAAAGCCTATATCTTAGCAGATCGGGCCAGTTGGTTGAACTTTGGCAATAAAGGCGATCTCGCGTTGCTCTTTTCTGGCGATCCGGTCTTGTTCAATCAATATGCGTATTTGCCGGTAAGCGCGGAACGCCATGCTCATGTCAAAGCACAGGCAGCATGGAACTTGGAAAAATGGTTGGTCTCGCCGCGCGCCGAATCGATCATAAACGGTTATGAAATAGGCGGTGAAGCGCTGTTTGTGTTCAATGCCCGTCCTTAGAGGCGCGTGATGCTGTCTTATGCTGTCTTGTTCTTATCGGCTTTAATGGCTGCGAGCATCTTGCCGATGCAATCGGAGGCCGTCTTGGTAGGCCTTCTGGTTGCAGGACAAAAACCTATTGCCTATTTGCTCATTATCGCCACAGTGGGCAATGTTCTGGGGGCGGTGGTCAATTGGGTTTTGGGGCGGGCACTTCGACGGTTTGAAGGGCGCTCTTGGTTTCCGGCTTCACACGCACAAGTTCAGCGCGCGCAGCGATGGTACATGCGCTACGGACGCTGGTCTTTGCTCGGAAGTTGGCTGCCGATCGTCGGCGATCCGATCACAGTGGTTGCGGGAGTACTTCGGGAAAGGTTTTGGCCGTTTGTGATTTTGGTGACAGTGGCAAAGGCTGGGCGCTATATCGTATTGGCGGCTATGACTGTACCATGGCTTTAACAGGTTCGGGGCAGGTGATGACGACAATTTTGCAGACAAGGGCTTTTGGCCTGATCGCGGCCATGACCACGGTCACGATTTGGGCGGGGTTTATGCTCATCACCCGTTTCGCGGTACAGAGTGATTTCACTGTAGAAGAGCTCTTGTTCTTGCGTCTCTTACCTGGCGCCATCGTGATGATGCCTTGGATGTGGAAGCTTGGCGTTCTGCCGCCACAGATGGCCTGGCCCCGTGCAGCGTTGCTGATGGTTGGCGCCAGCGCTGTTTTTCCCTATGTTGTGTCGAAAGGTCTGGCCTTCGCGCCAGCCTCCGACGGCGGGGCATTGGCGCCGGGGATGTTGCCGTTTTGGGCCGCCTTAGCAGCTTATGCCATGGCCGGCGAAGTACCCGGTCCGCGCCGTAGGTTCGGCTTGGCGATGATTCTGCTGGGCGCTTTGATGGTCAGCCTTTGGCCCATCCTCAAAGGTGGCGGCGATGGTGCTTGGCGCGGACATTTGATGTTTCTCAGCGGTTCTGGCCTTTGGGCAATATATTCCGTGGTGTTTCGCCAAAGTGGTCTGACCCCGATGCACGGTTTGGTCATTGGGCTGTTTTGGGGCACATTGACCGCGGTGCCGGTACTTGTTTTTAGCGGCAATGTCAGCTTTGCTGGCGTATCCTGGGCCGATCTGTGGGTCATGTTGATTATTCAAAGTTTCATTATTGGTATATTGGCCATGGTCTTATTCAGCTATGCTGTAAGACTGCTTGGCGCCGCGCAATCCTCTGCCTTTGGCGCTTTGACCCCTTTGATGGCCTTGGTGGGCGGTGTGGTATTTTTAGGCGAAACCGTCTCAGCTTTGAAAATTTTTGGAGTTATTCTGGTGGCGGTGGGCGTGTTTCTTGCGTCGGGAATTTTGCGCAAAACGGGATCGCGGCGGGCGTAAGCGCTGCGCCTATGCTTGGGTTTTTAGATATGTTTCATAGTCTTGCCTAGTATCAATATCATGAGAGCCACCTTGGCGGGAGCTGATAAATTGATGCAATGCTGATTTGAATGTGTCGATCACCGGTTTTGCCCCAATATCCCCAGATATTTCGGCAAAAGCGGAAAAAGTATCGCGGTGAAACAGGGTTGGATGAGCTGGCTGGCCGTCCGGGCTGAGGGGGCGCCAGATCAAGTGGTCGGGATGGCGACGCCTCTGTTCAAAGAGTTGGGAAAAATCGACAGGCTCAAGCGACGGCAAATCGGCCAAAACCACGCAAAGATGCGTCACCGCATGGGGCAGATCTGCCACCGCCGCGCGCAGCGTGCCAGATAGGCCTTCTGCGCTCTCTGGGTAGCTGATTTTGCGCAGAGGCAGATCTGTCACGGCTTGCCATCTTGGGTGCGGCTCTGGTGGTAAAATCACCAACGTCGGCGCGGACAGCTGTAAGACACGTTTGACGAGATGGCGTAAAAGTGGCCGGCCTTGCACGGGCAACATCAGCTTGTCATCTGGCGCCATACGCCGCGAGGCGCCAGCGGCACAGATCAAGATCTGCGGCTCGAACCTTGTGGCATCAACAGTTATAACAACGGCTCCAAAAGTCGCCTAGCGGGGCGTAATTGCCCAAGGATTTCAATTTCTACACGCAAATCATCCGTCACCGCCGCGCGTGGCACCAAGGCGAAGGCAATAGACTTTTCGGCATGATGCGAATAGCCGCCTGAGGTGCAAAATCCCTGTACGGTTCCATTGATAAACACCGGCTCATAGGCCACGACATCTGCATCACGCGCCTCCACTTCGAAGACCACCAACTGTCGTTCGGGCGGGGTCAAACGTTCGGCTTCCGCGGCGCTCCGTCCGATGAAATCCATATTTTTACTGAATCTGATGAAACGATCGAGACCGGTTTCAGCCGCGGTATAGTCGGGGGAAAATTCCGAGAGCCAGGAGCCGAAAAACCGATCCAAGCGCAGAGACATCATGGCCCGCATGCCAAAAGGGGTTATGCCATATGGCTGTCCAGCCTTCCAGAGCGTGTCCCAAAGCGCCCGTTGTGCCATGGGATCACAGTAGATCTCAAAGCCGTGATCGCCCGTATAGCTGACCTGTTGCACAATACAGGCTGTTGAGCCAACCACCAATTCTATGACATCGAGAAACTTGATATCGGCGACATTGGCCGTCGTGCAGGCCTGAAGCACCTTTGCCGCTTGAGGTCCCGCGATTTGAAAGCCTGTGCGTTGATCGGAGATGTTTTGCAGCGTTACTCCGCGCGCCATATTCTGTTCGAACCAGCGCTGATGATAGGCTTGACTGCCATAGCTGGCGGTGAGTTGAAATAGGTCTTCGCGGATACAAGAGACGGTGAAATCGCCGATCAGCTTGCCCTTTGGTGACAGCATGGGCGTGAGTGAAAGTCGGCCGATCTGCGGAATTCGCCCGGCCATAATCCGATCGAGCCAGGCCCGAGCATTGGGGCCGCAGACCGAGAATTTTGAGAAATTATGCACTTCATTGATGCCAACAGCGCTGCGAACGGCTTTGACCTCGCGTTTCACCGCATCCCAAGCGTTGGATCTCCGGAAGGAGGGGGTCTCAAAGTGGGCTTCGCCCGCTTGGGCAAAATAATTCGGAACTTCGAGCCCAAATTGCGTTCCCCAGACCGCTCCCATAGTGCTGAAATGGTCATACATTGGGCTGCGGCGCAGAGCACGGGCGGCGGGCAGCTCTTCATTGGGATAGCTGACCGAGAAACGCCGTTGATAGTTCTCAATCACCTTGAGCACCGTATAGCCCGGGGTGATCCATGAGCCAAAGCGGGCGCAATCCATGGCGAAGACATCGCGCTGTGCTTCACCTTCCACCATCCATTGTGCCAGCGTCAGGCCAACACCGCCCCCCTGGCTAAAGCCAGCCATGACAGCACATGCGGACCAATAATTGCGCATTCCTGGTACGGGTCCCACCAGAGGGTTGCCATCGGGGGCAAAGGTGAAAGGTCCGTGGATGACGGATTTTACCCCGGCCGATTCCAGCGCTGGGAACCGTTTGTAAGCAAAAGCAATACTGTCTTCGATTTTGTCAAAATCATTGGCCAGAAGCTCATGGCCAAAGTCCCAAGGCGTGCCATTCACGGCCCATGGACGGCAGGTCTGTTCGTAAAATCCTATGCAAAGGCCGCGGCCTTCTTGGCGCAGGTAGCTCTCTCCAGCCGGATCCATCACATGAGGATGTTCGCCGCCTGCATCGATAATGGCAGAAATTTGCGGCACATCTTCAGTGACAATATATTGATGCTCCATCGGCACCAGCGGGAAATAGACGCCCGCCATCGCCCCCACCTCACGCGCCCAAAGGCCGGCGGCATTTACAATATGCTCCGCATGAACCGCGCCTTTATCCGTCACAAGATCCCAGGTGCCATCGGCCCGCTGTGTGGTGGAGAGCACTTTGCAATGAGTCTCGATATGCGCCCCGCCCATTCTAGCGGCCTTGGCATAGGCATGGGTTGTGCCAGACGGGTCGAGATGCCCGTCAAGCGGATCATAGAGCCCACCAATGATCCCATCGATATTGGTCACCGGGGCAATCTTGGCGATCTCGTCAGGTCCGATAATTTCGGTCTCTAGTCCCATATAGCGGTGTTTGGCGCGCTCTGCGACCAGCATATCAAACCGATCTTGATTATCGGCCAACGTGACCCCGCCAACGTGATGCAAACCACAAGACATGCCAGTGATCGCCTCAAGTTCTCGATACAGCTTAATAGTGTAACCCTGTAAAGCGGCCATATTCGTGTCGCCATTGAGCGTATGAAACCCACCAGCCGCGTGCCAGGTGGATCCAGACGTCAGCTCAGAACGCTCGAGCAGCATCACATCCGACCAGCCAAGTTTCGTCAGATGGTACAGAACCGAACATCCGACAACGCCTCCGCCGATAATAGCGACTCGGGTGGTGGTTTGCATGATAGGTCTCCTGCTACTGCCGAGATAAGATTATGGTGAGGCGTCGAGCGAAACAATAGCAGTTCCCGACATAAATTGGTCAAAATACTCGCGGGACCATCCTGCGGATAGGTTTGAAATGTCGCTGAAGTGATCAGATGGTCCAAATCAGACATAGGATGTCGCCTTGGGGCAATGGTCATCCCGAGGCATTGCCGATAGTCTAATGGAGTTCAGTCTAAGAAAGAGCCGAAAATGCGAACCCATGCGCAAGCAGTTGTAATCGGTGGCGGTGTCATTGGTTGTTCCATCCTTTATCATTTGACCAAGTTGGGTTGGACAGATGTGGTTCTTTTGGAACGGGACGAGCTGACGTCCGGCTCGACCTGGCATGCGGCTGCAAATATCCATGGGCTACACGACAGCACCAATATCAGCCGGATCCAGCATTATACGATGAACCTTTACAATGCGTTGGAGGCGGAAACAGGGCAAAGCTGCGGCGTATTTCAACCCGGCAGCCTGTATTTGGCTCAAACAGAAAATCGGGAACATCAACTGCGCCTGCAGGCGGCGAAAGCCAAATTCTATGGTATGAACTTTCACGAGATCAGCC
>JAKMFM010000187.1 GCA_022425445.1 Planktomarina sp. | reverse complement strand
ATCTATACCCCCGTGATCACCCCTTATCACAATGATTTTTCCCTAAATCAGGACGCATTAGAGGCCACGATCAACCGTCTGATCGAGGCTGGAGTTCATGGTTTGATTATCGCGGGCACAACCGGCGAGTATTACGCTCAGAGCACTGATGAGCGGGTTGAAATGATGTCTGTTGCGCATGAAATCATTGCCGGAAGGCGGCCAATGATTGTGGGCACGGGGGCTATTCGTACGGAGGATTCAATTCTCTATGCCAAGGCGGCCAAAAAAGCGGGTGCAGATGCACTTTTGATTGCCACTCCACCCTATGCCTATCCGACAGGTCGCGAGATTGCCCTGCACGCTTTGGCGATCGACCGCGCGGCAGATCTGCCGGCCATGCTCTACAATTATCCCGGCCGTATGTGCGTCAATATGGATGAGGAGACCCTCGACCGTCTGGGCCGCAGCCCAAATTTCTGCGCCATTAAGGAAAGCTCGGGCGATCCCAATCGGCTGCATATGCTGGCCCGCGATTATCCGCATATTGCCCTGTCTTGCGGCATGGATGATCAGGCGTTGGAATTCTTCGCCTGGGGCGCGCGCAGCTGGGTCTGCGCCGGGTCCAATTTTGCCCCCGAGGCGCATATTGCTCTGTACCAAAGCTGCGCTGTGGAGGGAAATTTCACCAAAGGGCGCGCGATCATGTCGGCCATGCTGCCCTTGATGCGGGTGCTCGAGCAGGGTGGGAAATTTGTTCAATGTATCAAATACGGCCTGACCCTACGCGGCATTGACGCAGGCCCGCCCCGCAAGCCGCTGCAACCGCTCAACAAAGACGACAAACGCCAACTGGCTGAGGTCATCGCAACGATGGACATCGCCATTGCACATATCATGGGAGAAGGCGCATGAGCGACTTACTAACAACCGCAGAGTATAAGGCGCTGGCCGCAGATCTCGACCTCCCGCGCACCGCTTATATTGACGGCAAATACCGCGCCGGCCATGGCGCCGCTTTTACCACTTTCAACCCTGCCACCGGGCTGCCGCTGGCCGAAATTTCCGGCTGTGATGCGACCGATGTGGATCTGGCAGTGTCCAGAGCCCGCGAGGCCTTCGATCAAGGCCATTGGGCCAAACGCGCGCCATCGCAACGCAAAGAGGTGCTGATCCGCCTGTGCAAATTGATCACACGCAACCGCCGGGAATTGGCGGTGATGGAAAGTCTCGACAGCGGCAAGCCGATCTTAGATTGCGAAACCATCGACATTCCCGAGACCATCGAAACCTTGAAATGGCACGCGGAGTTGATCGATAAAATTTATGACCAAATGGCCCCGGCGCAAGAGGATGCCGTCGCCATGATCCTGCGCGAACCCATTGGTGTCGTCGCCGCTATTTTGCCCTGGAACTTCCCACTGCTCATGATGGCGTGGAAAATTGGGCCCGCTTTGGCTGCGGGCAATTCTGTCATCGTAAAGCCCGCGGAGCAAACCAGCCTCACCGCCTTGCGCTTGGCCGAATTGGCCGCAGAGGCCGGCCTGCCCCGCGGGGTCTTGCAGGTCTTGACCGGTGATGGGCCGACTGTCGGCGCGCCGCTTGGGCTTCATATGGATGTGGATATGGTCAGTTTCACAGGCTCAACTGAGACCGGCCGGCATTTCCTGCGCTACGCCGCTGACAGCAATTTAAAGAAAGTTGTGCTAGAATGTGGCGGCAAAAACCCCTGCGTGGTGTTTGATGATGCTGAAAATCTCGATGCAGTGGCCAGTCATGTGGTCAATGCTGCCTTTTGGAACATGGGGGAAAATTGTTCCGCCGCCTCGCGTCTGATTGTCCATCATGCCGTGAAAGAGCCCCTATTGGAGCGGATCTTGGCGCGGTTGCGAGATTGGAAAACAGGCGATCCGCTCAACCCCGCTCATCACCTGGGCGCGCTTATTGATGCAGAGCATTGCGCCAAAGTGGCCAGCTATCTGACAGGGAGCGCATTGGCTGGTGGCACGGCAGAGGGGCCCTATGTGCAGCCAACAGTTTACGAGATCAGCCCAAAAGATGCCAAAGCCGTTGATGAAATTTTTGGACCAATCTTGAGCGTGCTCACCGTGGCCAGCAATGATGAGGCCATTGCGCTGGCCAATGACACCAACTACGGCTTGGCCGCCTCCGTCTTCACCGCCAATACCCGCAACGCCATTCGCGCCGCCCGCGACATCAAGGCCGGAACCGTGACCGTCAACACCTATGGCGAAGGGTCCATCGCCACGCCCTTTGGCGGTTATAAACAATCGGGCTTCGGCGGGCGCGACAATGGTATTCATGCCCATGACCAATTCACCGAAATCAAAACCATTTGGATTGATCTCACCGATCCAGCCGATGGCGACAATGTCGGGTAACGGGAACGGGCCGCAAGTCTTGCCAAAGGGGAGGAATACTCATGGCTGATGCCGTTGGCACGACGCGGCGCGGCCGCGGCGCGCGAAAAACCATAAGACAAACCCGCGATGTTGCTATGTTGCCCGCGCTGAAACGCCGCCTGCCCTTGACCGAACCCATGGATCAAGACCAAATCGAGAAGATCGATGCGGCCTCAATGAGCGTGCTTGAGGATGTCGGAGTGGTGTTTCGCGACCCCATCGCCATTGCAGATTGGCGTGCCGCGGGGGCCGATATTCGCGATGGCGACCGGGTGCATTTGGACCGCGGGCTGGTGCGTGAGCTGATCGCCTCCATCCCCTCAAGCTTCACCTATCACGCGCGAAACCCCGCCAATAACCTGCCGTTCGGTCACGATCACTCCATCTTTGTGCCGATGACCGGCGCGCCCTATCTGCGGGACCTCGACGATATCAGGCGCAATCCAACCCTGGAAGACTTGGCAAATTTTCACAAGTTATCTCATATGCTGCCCGCGATGCACTCTTCCGCTCACCACATTGTAGAACCCTATGATCACCCGATCAGCCAAAGGCATTTGCGCATTACCTATTCGTCGATGAAACATTCCGACAAGACCTTCATGGGCATGACCACCAGTCCCAAAAATGCCGAGGATGTCATGGAGATGTGTGCCCTGCTCTTTGGTGCGGATTATATGCAAAGCCATCCGGTCGTCACAGGCAATTGCAATGGAAACAGCCCGCTGGTTTGGGATGAAACAATGCTGGGGGCGCTCCGGGCCTTTGCCAAATACAACCAACCCATCCTATGCAGCCCATTCGTTCTGGGCGGCGCCAATACACCTGCATCCGTCGCCCCAACAGTGGCGCAGCTCAATGCCGAAGCCCTCAGCTGTCTGGCCTATACGCAGGTTGTCCGCAAAGGCACGCCTGCGATCTATGGTCATTATTTGGCCACCGTCAGTATGCGATCCGGCGCCCCTATGGCCGGCACGCCAGAAATCAGTTTGATGAATTTCATGATTGGCCAAATGGCGCGCCACTATAACGTACCCTGGCGGACTTCAAATACTTTGGGTGGGGCGAAAGTCCTTGACGCGCAGGCGGGATATGAAAGTGCCATGACCTTGAATGCCGTGCTCATGGCCGGGGCGAATTACATCTGGCACAGCGCCGGATGGAACGAAGCTGGTATGCATTGCTCGATGTCAAAATTCGTGGTGGACGCGGAGCTTTGCGCCATGGGTTATCGTATGGCCGAGGGCATACGCTGGGATGATTTTGATGCAGCCATGCAGGCGGTGCGCGACATTGGACCGGGCGGGCATTACCTTGGCCATTCCCATACACTTGAAAATTTCCAACGCGCCTTTTTCATGCCAGAGATGTTTGACAATAATTCGATTGAACAATGGCAGGCGGATGGCGCGCTGGACACAAACACCCGCGGGTTGATACGCGCGCGTCAGATGCTCGACGAATATGAGGAACCAAAATTGGATCCTGGCATTGATGAAGCCCTAGGCGACTATATCGCGCGGCGTGAGCGGGAGATCCCGGCTGCCGACGCGCTGAACCAAGAGTATTGACCATGAAAGTCTCGCGCCTGCCCATAGATCCCGGCCCGGCCGCTTGGGCGGATCTTCTGCCGCCCGCCGCAGCGGCCCAAAGGCTGGAGGGCAGGCAAACCGCCGATTGGTTGGTGATTGGCGGCGGCTTTGCTGGCCTGGCGGCACTGGCGCGGCTCAAGCAGCTGCACCCGGCAGATAAAATCATTCTGCTTGAGGCCAGCCGGATTGCCGATGGCCCTGCCGGACGCAATTCGGGGTTTATGATTGATCTGCCCCATGATCTGGCGTCAGAGGATTACGGCGGCGCGCTTAACGAAGACCAACAGCAGATTGCAGCCAATCGCGCTGCAATTGCCTTCGCCCGCCAGATGGCCAAGGAATTTGAGCTGCCCTGCGAAGCGTTTAACCCTTGCGGCAAGTTCAATGCGGCTGCCAGCGCAAAGGGTCATCGCCACAATCAAGACTATGCCCGCCATTTGACCCGGATGGGCGAGCCTTGGGAGATGTATGATGCGGCGCAAATGGCGGAATTAACCGGAACCGGTTATTATCAATCTGGCCTCTTCACCCCCGGCACGGTCATGCTGCAACCGGCCATGTATATCCGCGGCATCGCGCGCGGCTTGGCATCACATCATGCCTTGATTTTCGAAAATTCGCCCGTGACAGCGCTTGAGCACAATGGTGACTGGTCAGCCACCACCCCATCGGGCCAGGTGACAGCGCCGCGGGTTATTCTGGCCGTCAATGGCCACGCCAATTCCTTCGGGCTTTACCCGCAACAACTTATTCATGTGTTCACCTATGCCAGCATGACCCGCGCCTTGACCGCTCAGGAGGTGAAAACCTTGGGCGGGGCGCGCAATTGGGGCGCCACACCCGCCGACCCTTTAGGAACAACCGTGCGGCGCATATCTGGGATGGGCGGCGACCGCATCATCATCCGAAATCGCGCCACTTTCGATCCGTCCATGCAGGTCTCTGAGCGGCGCATTC
>JAKMFM010000077.1 GCA_022425445.1 Planktomarina sp. | reverse complement strand
TGGCAGGCGCCTGTGTGGCCGATATTATTAAAGCCGGTGTGTTGCCCGTTGCGATTGAATTTATGGACCGTCCAATCATTGAAATTTGCGAGAATTTCGCCAAGGCCGGATATCCGGACTGCGAGGCGCTGTTGATTGTCGAGGTCGAAGGATCCGAGGCGGAAATTCAAGACCAACTTGACCGCATCAGCAGGATCGCAAAAAAACACAATCCGGTAGAGCTGCGTCAAAGCCAATCTGCCGCCGAAAGCGCGGCGATTTGGTTGGGCCGAAAATCCGCTTTTGGTGCTGTGGGTCAAGTTGCTGACTATATGTGTTTGGATGGAACCATTCCGGTTTCTGCCCTGCCTGAAGTTCTGCGGCGGATAAAAGAGCTGTCGGATCAATATGGGTTGCGGGTCGGCAATGTGTTCCATGCGGGTGATGGAAATATGCACCCGCTCATAATGTTCAACGCTAATAAAGAGGGTGATCTTGAGCTCTGTGAAGCCATGGGGGCAGATGTCTTGCGACTTTGTGTTGAGGTGGGCGGCTGTCTGACAGGTGAGCACGGCGTGGGTATTGAAAAACGCGATTTGATGGAGACCCAATACAATGCAGAAGATTTGGAGATCCAAATGGCGGTCAAAGATGTGTTTGACCCTGGTTGGCTTCTGAACCCTTCCAAGGTCTTTCCCCTGTCGGTGTCTCGATCGCGGCGGGCGTCATGAGTGATATGCTTTGCCCTGCAGATGAGGTGGCTCTTGCAGACACGATCCGAGAGGCTGCGGGTCCATTGCAGATTATGGGGGGTGGGACGCGCCCAATTGGCCGCATCGCACCGGCACAAGCCCTCAGCACCCGTCGTCTGCAGGGGATCACCCTTTATGAACCTGGCGCGATGACCCTCGTGGCGAAAACGGGTACATCTATTGAGGAAATTGAGGCGGTTTTGGCGGCGGAAAAACAGCGGCTTGCCTTTGAGCCTATGGATCACCGTGCGATTTTGGGCACATCTGGGCAACCAACCTTGGGAGGCGTGTTCGCTGCCAATGTCTCGGGCCCGCGCCGCATTCAAGTGGGGGCGGCGCGTGATTTTGCGCTGGGCGTGACTTTTGTCGATGGGACTGGCCAAGTGCTGAGCAATGGTGGCCGGGTGATGAAGAATGTCACCGGCTATGATCTGGTAAAATTAATGTCCGGCTCTTGGGGCACGCTTGGGGTTCTCACTGAGGTGGCGTTGAAGGTCCTGCCTGTGAGCGAGACCCAGACCACATTGAAAGTTCATGTCACCACCTGGGCGGATGCGGTCGCCTGCATGTCGGCGGCGCTGGGTACGCCATTTGATGTCAGTGGCGCTGCAACCGTGCGGGCGAAAGATGGTGGCTTTGACAGTTTGATCCGGATCGAAGGATTTGAGACCTCGGTTCAATACCGCGCGTCTGAATTGACCCAATGCTTAGCGAAATTTGGTGCGGTTGATGTGGTCGTTGATCCTTGGGCTGAGGTGAAAGACCTGACTGCTTGGGCAGATTTGGACACTGTATGGCGTGTTTCAGTGCGTCCCACCGACAGTTTGAGCGTCCTTGAGCTGGTGCAAAACCTGCAACAAGATCGTGGGTTTCACTGTCAATTGGATTGGGGTGGCGGGTTGATTTGGCTTGGACTGGAGGCGGTACAAATGTCTGATCTACAGGCAGGGCTGGCTTTGCATCAAACATTGCAGAGGCATGTGGCCCAGCTGCGAGGCCATGCGACACTCATGACTTCGGGTCTTTTGCGCGATCAAGATCTGTGCCATTTCCAACCGCCAGAACGCGCAATTGAGCGCGTCTCGCAATCACTGCGCAAAACATTTGATCCGCGCGGAATCTTAAACCCGGAGCGGATGAGCTGATGCAAACACATTTCACCGAAACGCAGCTGTTAGATCCGCAGGTCAAACGGACCAATGATATTCTGCGCAGCTGTATCCATTGCGGCTTCTGCACGGCGACTTGTCCCACATATCAAGTGCTGGGTGATGAGTTAGACAGCCCGCGCGGCCGGATCT
>JAKMFM010000170.1 GCA_022425445.1 Planktomarina sp. | reverse complement strand
CTTGGCGCTTTTGCGGCACCGGGCTTGAAGTTAGAAGTGGCTGGAGAGGCCAATGACTATGTGGGCAAAGGTCTGTCGGGCGGTGTGATCGTTGTGCGCCCTGCACAGATCAGCCCTTTGATCGCCTGGGACAATACGATTATCGGCAACACCGTGCTATATGGCGCGACCGATGGTTTCCTTTTCGCTTCTGGCCGCGCCGGTGAACGCTTTGCGGTGCGCAACTCAGGCGCAAAAACCGTGATTGAAGGCTGTGGCTCAAATGGCTGTGAGTATATGACCGGCGGTGTTGCTGTGGTTCTAGGACCCATTGGGGCTAACTTCGGTGCGGGGATGACGGGTGGAATGGCCTATCTGTATGATCCGACCGGAGCAACGGCTCCCATGATGAATATGGAAACTCTGGTGACTTGCCCGGTCTCGGTTGCCCATTGGCAGGAGGAGCTGAAGGCGCTGATTGCCCGCCATGTCGTGGAGACCAATTCGGTCAAAGGCGCGGATATTTTGCAGCATTGGGATGAGGAAAAGCATAACTTTGTGCAGGTCTGCCCAAACGAAATGTTGGTGCATTTGCCCGCGCCTTTGCAAGATGGTCAGTCCCAATCGGTGCCGGCAGAATAGCCGGGCTGCGATTGCGCCAGAAGAATTGGTGTCGAAATGGTTTGCCCGGCGGTAATACCGGGCGGACGCTCTTCCTTGCGGGCAGGAATGTGCCCCGATTTATATCGCAAGTATTTACGAAATATTTGGTTCGTTTGCAGCATTATGCATCGCAAAGCTTCTAACAAAGATGCGCGGCTAGAGATCGGGGCGTTCACAATATCCGGACTTCTGGGCGGGTCTCGCATAAGGTGCAGCTGTCTTTGACCCGCCACGGGGCAGGCCATCGGTAGCTTTTGGCTTGCACTCTGATACGTTGACGAAATGCTTCTGATATGATGTGGCACATATATGACTGAGCCAATTGAGGATCCTCTTGATCGCGCTGATGACACCCCTCGGTGGTGGCCTGGCGGCTTGAGGCCCATGCTGCAAGGCCTGCGCCGGGTCTTGATTTGGAGTTTGCTGGCCGTGGCGCTGGTCTTTCTTGCTTGGGGATTGATCTACCGATGGGTCAACCCGCCGATAACCTTTTACATGATGCAAGAGCGCGCGCGACTTGGTGAGATACAATATAAATGGGTCGATATTGAGCAGGTGGCTCCGATGTTACGCCGCGCAGTGGTGGCAGCCGAAGATGCCAATTTCTGCACCCATTGGGGGATTGATAGCGCAGCGGTGCGTCAAGCGCTACGCGAGGGGGCGTTGCGCGGCGGTTCGACCATTAGCCAGCAAACTGTCAAGAATGCGTTTCTCTGGCCTGGACGAAACTGGCTACGCAAAGCGGTGGAAGCACTATTGACCCCCTATATCGAAATGGTCTGGAGCAAACGGCGGCTGTTGGAAATTTATCTCAACATTGCCGAGTTTGACACGGGGGTGTTTGGTATTGAGGCGGCAGCTTGGCATCATTTTGGGGTGGCGGCTAAAGATTTGAACCGCGTTCAAGCCGGTCGCCTTGCGGTTGTTCTGCCCGATCCCAAAGGCCGCAGCGCAATTCGTCCGAACCAAGACACCAGGAAACGCGCGGCATCGGTGATTGCAGGGGCTGATATGATCCGCAAGGATGGGCGTGCGGAGTGTTTTGAGGATTGATTGCGCCGACAAAGCGGGGGTATGACAGGGTGACCTGAGTAAAGTGAAGCCCAATGAATATCTTGTATCACGTTCCCCTATCTCCGTTCTGTCGCAAAGTGCGCCTGAGCCTGGCAGAAAAGAAAATCGAAGTGCAACTTGTTGAAGAGCGCTATTGGGAAGGGGATGCGGATTTTCTGCGCCGCAATCCGGCTGGCAAAGTCCCGGTGCTTAAAATGGGCGGGGAAATCTATTCGGAATCTTCCGCCATCTGCGAATATCTTGAGGACTGTTTTCCGGAGCCGCGCTTGTTGCCCCGAGATGCGCAAGCCCGCTGTGAGGTGCGCCGTTTGGTCTGCTGGTTTGACGATAAGTTTCACCATGAGGTGACCGCAAATCTGCTATATGAGCGGGTTAATCGAAAAATACATGGATCAGGTTATCCGGTCTCTGCCAATGTGAAGGCGGGGGCCAAGGCCATAAAATTTCATCTCGATTATATGACGTGGCTCTTGGACAATCGCCGCTGGCTTGCGGGTGATGAGATGAGCCTCGCTGATTTTGCAGCCGCCGCACAGCTGTCAGCGTTGGATTACATTTGTGATGTGGATTGGAATAGATCAGCGGCTGTGAAAGATTGGTATGCAGCAATGAAGTCGCGCCCGGCTTTTCGATCGATTCTCGCTGATAATGTGCCGGGGTTTCCACCTCCGCACCATTATGCAAATCTTGACTTCTGATCTGAAATCCCGACTTCTGGCACAGGCTTTGGCCGAGGGCTTTAGCAATGCAAAGATCACCACGCCTGATGCCGTGCCGCAGGTTCCGGCACAGTTGGAGGCGTTCTTGCAGGCGGGCTATCATGGGCAAATGACATGGATGGAGACGCGCAAAGAATGGCGCGCTGCGCCGCAGGCCCTATGGCCTGAGGCCCGATCTGTGGTGATGCTGGCGGAAAGTTATGGCCCGCAAAGCAATCCTTTGGCCAATCTTGATAGGCCTGATATTGGCAATATCAGCGTCTATGCTCAGGGCAAAGACTATCACGATATCGTAAAAAAAAGGCTGAAACGCCTGGCCCGCTGGTTGATTGCCGAGGGGGGCGGTGAGGTGAAAGTCTTTGTTGACACGGCCCCGGTTGCGGAAAAGCCCTTGGGGCAAGCCGCTGGTTTGGGATGGCAGGGCAAACATACCAATCTGGTGAGCCGCAAAACTGGTAATTGGATGTTTTTGGGCGCAATATTTACCACGTTGGAGTTGGACGCTGATGCGCCAGAGGTGGATCATTGCGGATCATGCCGCAAATGCTTGGATATTTGTCCAACGAAGGCATTTATCGCGCCCTATAAAATGGATGCGCGGCGCTGCATTTCTTATCTGACCATTGAACACAAGGGCCCGATTGATCTCGCGCTGCGGCCGGGCCTCGGCAATCACATCTATGGCTGTGATGATTGTTTGGCTGTTTGTCCGTGGAACAAATTTGCCGTTGCAGCCGCGGATGCGCGCTACAGTGCTAAGGGGGATCTCGCCGCGCCGCCCCTGCGCGATCTGGTGGTCCTAGATGATGCTGGGTTTCGCGCGAAATTCGCAGGCTCTCCGATTAAAAGGATCGGCCGCGACCGATTTGTCCGCAACGTGCTCTATGCCATTGGAAATTCGGGAGATCCGTCCTTTGCGCCACTGGTGCAACCGTTGACAGCGGATAGAGATCCGGCGGTGGCGGAGGCCGCTGGCTGGGCCTTGGCGTGTATCACGTCCTAATTTTCTGGGACGGCAAAGGTGAGATTGGCCCATAGGCTGTGCCAGACGGGATCATCTGCACTGGCAGCTTCGACGGTACGCAGCGCGACATTGTCGACCATATACTCGTGACCGTTGATGACCGGGAACCGGGCAATTCCAAGAGCATCTGTGCGATAGAGTTGGATCAAAGCCGGCTCTTTCGTGCCGGCGCGGCGCGAAAAGACTTCGACCTGCACATCTGCGCGGGGTGTGCCGTTTAAGACCACCTGTACCGCCAGGCCCTCTGAGAGATCGTCGGTATAGGGGTTGGACAGTGCTACGATCTCAATCTCCAGCCCGATCTGCCGATCTTGCCCACCCCCGTGGCCGACAGAAATCAGAGATTTTGCAAAGCGGCGATAACTCTCGACGAAACCGACATCTGGCAAACCGCGGGCCATATGCGCTTCTGGCAGTCCCTCAAAATCTTTATGTTCGATAAAGTTGATAAATTTTTCAAATTCCCGATAGGTGAGTGTGCTGTCGGTGGTTTCATGCACCAAAACAGCCAGCCCGTCTTCTAACCCGGGATGCTGAATCGCGGGCCTATCGCCCTCGCGGGCGCTCATCTCAAGCACTGCGCCTGAATGATGCAGCTCATGGCGGGTTGTATAGCGGCTGAGATAGGAATGGCTACCCCCTTTGAAGTCTTGTCCAACCCGGAAATGCGCCGCGATCGGGCTATTTACGCTAACCTGAAATTCCACTGGAGAAATCCAAAATTCATGCGCATAAATAGGCCCAGAAAAAATAAGAGCTACAAATAATATTAAGGAGCGCTGAAACATGCTGAGACCTTTCCGGAAAACTCTCCTCTCGATGGTGTGGTGTTTCCTATTGATGTCAAGTGCACTTCTGGGGTTTCTCAGTTCGGCCGGGCCGGCCCGTGCTCATGAATTGCGGCCAGCAGTGGCGCAAGTTTCTGTTCACGAAGATAGAATTGAAATCTCGCTCCGCCTCGCGGTTGAAACTCTTCTGGCTGGGATTGATCAGTCTCAAATCGCAGATACTGATGATGCGCCCGAAGCGGAGATTTATGACCGGTTGCGCAGCCTGTCTGATAGCGCATTGGCGCAAATGGTTGAAACCCAATTTGCCGATATTTCTGGTGGGATCTCGCTTGAAGGGGCTGGACCATTGAGCTTGATGTCGGTGGAGGTCATCGCAGAGATGGATCTCGAACTGCCCCGCGATACCGTCGTTACAATGTCTGCGGAGCTGCCACCCGGGACGGCTCCGGTCTTTTTTGGGTGGGCTGCGCAAAATGGCGGGCTGGTGGTGCGCCATGGGGAAGGTCCAGAGGCCTACGCGGCCTTTTTGCAGGGTGGAGAGGTCAGCGCCCCGTTGCCTCGGTCTGGTGCTGTCGAGGAAAGTACTGGCGCAGTGTTTCTGCGGTTCGTTGTAGAAGGCTTTGAGCATATTATTCCAAAGGGCCTGGATCACATCCTCTTTGTCTTAGGATTGTTTTTCTTCTCCCTTGCCTGGCGTCCCCTCTTGGCGCAGGTCACGGCCTTTACGCTCGCCCATACTGTCACGCTTGGCCTGGCGACGTTAAGCATTATCACCATACCGGCAGCGCAGATGTGGTTGGTGGAGGCTTTGATCGCCATTTCAATTGCCTATGTAGCGGTTGAGAATATTTTGCGCCCGAAATTGGGGTGGTGGCGGATCCTTGTGGTCTTTGGGTTTGGCCTTTTGCACGGTCTGGGGTTTGCCTCCGTATTGGGCGATCTTGGTTTGGCGCAGGGGCAATTCATTTTGTCGCTGATTGCCTTCAACATCGGTGTCGAGCTTGGCCAATTAGCGGTGATTGCGGCGGCCTTCGTCCTCTTCGCCCTGCCGTTGGGGCGCAGCGCAATCTATCGCCGCGTGGTGGTGATCCCTGGATCTCTTGCCATTGCTTTCGTGGGCCTTTGGTGGGCATTTGAGCGCAGTTTAATGTAGAACCGAGGGGCAGCTCGGTGCAGCGTGCTCTGCGGACGTAAAAAGGCCTCAACCCTAGGGTTGAGGCCCTTGTTTTTGACTTAGCGCCAAGGGTTTATGTGCGAACGAGTTTTTCGTAGCTTTTAGCGATGTCGCGCGCGAGGGCGCCCACTTCAAAAGAATAATCGCCGATGTGACCCACGGGTGTCACTTCCGCTGCGGTGCCGGTCAACCAACATTGTTCAAAGCCTTCAAGCTCCTCGGGCATGATATGGCGTTCGATCACCTTGATGCCGCGCTCTTGCAACATGCCGATGACAGTCTGCCGCGTGATCCCATTGAGGAAACAATCGGGTTTCGGCGTGTGCACGTCTCCGTCTTTGACAAAAAACAGGTTGGCGCCGGTCGCTTCGGCCACATAGCCGCGATAATCGAGCATCATAGCATCGGAACAGCCATTGGCTTCGGCCGCATGTTTGGACATGGTGCAGATCATATAAAGCCCGGCGGCCTTGGCAAAGCATGGAATAGTTTCGGGGCTTGGGCGCTTCCATTTGGCGATATCGAGCTTTGCGCCCTTGAATTTAGCGTCGCCATAATAGGCACCCCATTCCCAAGCGGCTACGGCCATGCGGACTGGGTTGCGTGCGGAAGCAACTCCCATATCGTCGCCAGACCCGCGCCAGCAAACCGCACGGACATATGCATCCTGCAGGCCAGAGGCGTTCAAGACTTCCTCCTTCGCCGCTTCAATTTCGTCTACAGAATATGGGATTGGAATGTCCATATATTCGCCAGATTTCAATAGGCGCTCGGAATGTTCACGAGATTTGAAAATCTTTCCGTTATAGGCGCGCTCACCTTCAAATACAGAGCTGCCGTAATGCAAGCCATGGGTCAGGATGTGAACCTTTGCGTCGCGCCAGTTCACCAATTCGCCATCCATCCAGATGACACCGTCACGGTCGTCATATGCGCCAGCCATGTGTAGTTCTCCTTTTGGTCGGCTATGTTTTCAATTGTGTCGCAAAATACGTCCGTTTCGGACATAATATTGCGCAAAATTTGATATTCGCTAACAATTGATTCTTGGAATGTCAACAACACTGACATATTATTGATATTGATTTAATCAGAAAGGCATATCATGGCGCAGGGGCAAAATAGATCAGAACATACCCACGGTTTGCTGTTTTTAACAGATGAACAGCTGCGCAAGGGCATTGAGGCCATGTTTTTTGCCTATCGTGGATTTACAGCCGACCCCGATCGTATATTGGCGGAAAAATCCTACGGCCGGGCGCATCACCGGGCGTTGCATTTCATCCAGCGCAGCCCTGGCACAACTGTCAATAATTTACTGTCCACGCTCGGCGTGACCAAGCAAAGCCTTAACCGTGTGCTACGAACCTTGATTGAAGATGGTTTGGTGCTCAATAAAGTGGGCACCAACGACAAGCGCCAACGGCATCTGTCTTTGACCGATGCCGGCCGAGAATTGGAGCAGGCGCTGTCCAATGCCCAACGTGATCGTATGCGCAGCGCCTATCGCCAAGCGGGGGCGGAGGCTGTCTATGGCTTTTGCACCGTGCTTGAGGCTATGATGGATCCAGATTTGAAGCAACATTATGATCAGCTGACCGGTGGAGATTCAGTATGACTTCAGATGCCCATTTGCTTATCGTTGATGACGACGAGCGCATTCGGACTTTGTTGCAGAAGTTTCTGATCCGGAACGGGTTTTTAGTTTCCGCGGCCCGCGACGCTGCCCATGCACGGCGGATATTATCTGGTCTCGACTTCGATTTGATCGTTTTGGATGTGATGATGCCGGGCGAGGATGGGATTTCGTTAACCAAAGAGTTGCAACGGACCAGCGATACACCGATTTTGTTGTTGACCGCTAAGGGTGAGACCCAAGATCGGATCATCGGGCTTGAGGCTGGCGCGGATGACTATTTGGCCAAGCCCTTTGAGCCCAAAGAGCTGTTGCTGCGTCTCAACGCAATCTTGCGCAGAGTGCCTGCGCAAGATGAGGTTGCCGCTCTGCCAAAGATCATGCATCTGGGCCAGGTGCATTATGATGTGGACCGCGGCGAAATGTGGCAGGGTGAAGCGCGTGTTCGCTTGACTGGAACCGAAAGCCAGCTGATGCGGATTTTTTCCAGCGCTCCGGGCTTGCCGCTCAGCCGAAGTAATTTGGTGGAACAGCTTGGGCGGGATGGCGGTCAGGCGCAGGAGCGCGCAGTGGATGTGCAAATCACACGGTTGCGGCGGAAAATTGAAATAGACCCGAAACAGCCGCGCTATTTACAGACTGTGCGCGGCGCGGGATATATGCTGGTTCTGGAACAAAGGTATGCGTTGTGAGCACAAAAATAATCACCCACGAAGATTGCTTGGAGCATGTGAACCCGCCGGGTCATCCCGAACAGGTCGCGCGTCTTGACTATGTGTTGCAGGCACTCGCGCCATTGGGTTTGGATACTGTGATCGCGCCGCTGGCCCCCGATGAGGATCTGCTGCGATGTCATCCACAAAGTCACATCAACGCTTTGCGCGCCGCCGCGCCGCAAGATGGGTGGAGCCGTTTGGATGCTGACACCCATATGTCTGCGGGCACGCTGACGGCGGCTATGCGGGCGGCAGGAGGTGCGCTGCGGGCGGTGGATATGGTGATGAACGGTGAGGCGGGCAATGTCTTCGTCGCAACGCGGCCTCCGGGGCATCACTGCGAGCGTGAAACGCCGATGGGCTTTTGTTTTTTCGGCAACGTGGCCTTGGCGGCCAAACATGCGCTGGAGCATCACGGGCTGTCGCGCGTCGCAATCGTGGATTTCGACGTGCATCATGGCAATGGGACACAGGACTTGGTGGAGGGGGATGGACGCATTTTTTTCGCCAGCACGCATCAGATGCCGCTGTATCCGGGGACGGGCCACGCCCATGAGACGGGCGGCTACCGCAATGTTTTGAATTGTCCCCTGCCAGATGGCACCGGCAGCGCGGTCTTCCGTGCGGTGATGGAGGATGAGGTTCTGCCGGCGGTGGAACGATTTGCCCCTGAATTTTTGTTTATATCGGCCGGATTTGATGCCCATGTCGCAGACCCGCTGGCGGGGATGAATTTGACAGAAGATGATTTTTCTTGGATCACGCAGCGTCTTTGCGAATTGGCGGCCAAACATTGCAAAGGCCGGGTGGTATCCTGCCTCGAAGGCGGATACGATCTGGAGGCGCTAGCGGCGAGTGCTGCGGCGCATGTGCGTATTTTAAAGGAGCAAACCCATGGCTGATGCACAGATTGCGCAAATGAGTTTTGAAACCGCAATGGCCGAGCTGGAGCAGGTTGTGACGCAATTGGAGCGCGGTGATGTGGCTTTAGATGCTTCTATTTCTCTGTACGAACGTGGCGCGGCACTTAAAGCGCATTGTGAAGCCAAGTTGAAATCTGCCGAAGAGAAGGTTGCAGCCATAACCTTGAACGGCGACGGGCAACCTGCTGGCGTTGCTCCTTTGGACGCGGATTGAGCCTTTGGGCGCGACGAGGCCAAGTATGAAAGCCGATTTTCCAATCCATCTCAAGGCTGCGGCCGATGCGACGCAAGCCTGTCTTGCAGAGGCCATGCGACCTTTCGGGGATCTGCCGATCGCGCAAGGTATGCGTCATGCGGTGATGGGTGGCAAAGGCTTGCGTGGATTTTTGGTGATTGAGAGCGCCCGGTTGATGGGCGCCCCAGAGCAAGAGGCCGTCTATGCTGGCGCCGCGGTGGAAGCGCTGCATGCCTATTCTTTGGTCCATGATGACCTGCCTTGTATGGACGACGACGATCTGCGGCGCGGTCAGCCGACAGTTCACAAGAAATGGGATGAGGCCACTGCAGTTTTGGTGGGCGATGCGTTGCAAACCCTGGCCTTTGAGCTGCTGGCTCGGCCTGACTCTGCCTTGGCTACGCAAGGACAATTGGGTCTGATCGCGGGGTTGGCAAAGGCAAGTGGGGCTGAGGGCATGGTTTTGGGTCAAGCGCAGGACATGGCCGCAGAGACGGCCGCCGTGCCTTTGACCTTGACCGAAATCGCACATTTACAAAGCAACAAGACAGGCGCGCTTATTGAATGGTCTGCCACGGCGGGCGCCGTGATGGTCGGCGCTGATGCCGCGCTGCTGCGCCGCTATGCGCGGAGCCTTGGCCTCGCTTTTCAAATTGCCGATGACATATTGGATGTGGAAGGTACGGTTGATGTGGTGGGCAAAGCCACCGGAAAAGACAGCGCCTCAGGTAAGGCCACCTATGTCTCCCTTTTGGGGCTTGAGGGCGCCAAGAGGCGGGCGCAAGAATTGGTGGATGAAGCCTGCATGGCACTGGATGATTTTGGTGACCGCGGCGACATCTTAAAAGCGGCAGCACGATTTGTTGTATCGCGAGATTTATGAAAAGGCAGCGCGCGTGACACATACACCTCACCACACTCCTCTGCTTGATCGGGTTACCACGCCTGCGGATTTGAAGATCATGAGCGACGCAGAGTTGCGGCTCTTGGCGGATGAGCTGCGGTCAGAGACGGTGTCAGCGGTCTCTGAAACCGGCGGACATCTTGGGGCCGGTCTCGGGGTTGTTGAGCTGACCGTTGCGTTGCATGCGGTTTTTGATACGCCAAAAGATCGTCTCATTTGGGATGTATCGCATCAAACCTATCCGCATAAAATTCTAACTGGCCGGCGCGATCGTATTCGAACCCTGCGGCAGAAAGGTGGGCTTAGCGGTTTCACCAAACGCAGTGAAAGCCCCTATGATCCTTTCGGTGCAGCCCATTCCTCAACGTCCATTTCGGCGGCCCTCGGGTTTGCGGTGGCGCGTGATCTGGGCGGCGCACCGGAACATGGGATTGGCGATGCCATTGCCGTGATTGGTGATGGCTCCATGAGCGCTGGCATGGCTTTTGAGGCGATGAATAATGCGGGTCATTTGAAAAAACGTATGATTGTTGTTCTCAACGATAATGAAATGTCGATTGCCCCGCCGGTTGGTGCTTTGTCGTCCTATCTCAGTCAGCTCTACACTGGAGCGCCCTTCCAAGAGCTTAAGGCTGCTGCCAAAGGGGCCGTATCGCTTTTGCCTGGCCCATTTCAGGAAGGGGCGAAGCGTGCGCGGGAGATGCTGAAACATATGACCGTTGGCGGCACGATGTTTGAGCAGCTGGGCTTTAGCTACCTTGGCCCCATTGATGGGCATGATCTTGAACAATTGCTGCCTGTGCTGCGTATGGTGCAGGAACGCGCGACCGGTCCGATGTTGATCCATGTTATCACTCAAAAGGGTAAGGGCTACGGCCCAGCGGAAGCTGCGCGCGATAAAGGACACGGGGTCGGAAAATTTGATTTGGTGACCGGCACGCAGGCCAAATCCATCCCCAATGCACCCTCCTATACGTCAATTTTTGCCAAGTCCTTGGTTGAGCTGGCTCAGCAAGATCCAAAAATTTGCGCGGTGACGGCGGCAATGCCCGATGGCACGGGGCTTAATCTCTTTGCTGAACGTTATTCTAGCCGGTGTTTTGATGTCGGGATCGCCGAGCAGCACGGGGTGACATTTGCAGCCGCCCTAGCCGCAGGCGGTATGAAACCTTTTTGCGCAATGTATTCCACATTTTTACAGCGCGGCTATGATCAAGTGGTGCATGACGTCGCGATTCAACGCCTGCCAGTGCGTTTCGCCATTGATCGGGCTGGTTTGGTTGGTGCCGATGGGGCGACCCATGCGGGATCCTTTGACATAGCGTTTTTGGCCAATCTGCCTGATTTTGTTGTCATGGCCGCAGCCGATGAAGCGGAGTTGTGCCATA
>JAKMFM010000161.1 GCA_022425445.1 Planktomarina sp. | reverse complement strand
GCGGTTGAAATCCAAGGTGATAATCTCGATGCGGGCTTTGTGCCGCACCACTTGGGCGGACCAGATTTACTTGTGCCGTCATCTGATAGTTTGGCCCAAGCCAAGCCTCGCAGGCCGCATCAATCGCAAGGTTCCCAAAATATTGTGCAAAGATTTTTGGGTCCTGCTGGCAAAGTTTTTGCGCGGAATTCCAGATACGGTCATTGGCGCCGGAGGCGGCAAAATGATCGGCTTTCTCGCCTTGGGCGGCTTTTTCATCAGCTATGATACGCTCATAGATCGCGCTGGCTGCGTCAATGCAACGGGTGTCTTGATAGGCATTCTTGAGCAGTAACACCCCGGCGGAATTGAGAAACACATGTGCCCATTCGGCTTTCAGGGCACGGGTGTCACCGGTGAGATCTAACTGCGTGACATCATAGATTGGGATGTTGTTTTGGACATCATGGGCCTGCGGCACCTCTTTCGGGGTGAGGCTACGGCTCACTTGCTCGGTAAACTCTGCCAGATTACAATCATCTGGGGAAAGATAAGCTTGCATCATGCGCTCCTTTTGAGTGTTTGCCTGTAGCTTAATCAGAAATGGCTTGTGCACGCCCTCAAAACACCTCAAAAACACCTCAATGAAAAATCCGTTTCCCCTCAAAGAGATTGCTTTGCAATCAGGTCTGAGTTTGGCCACGGTCGATCGGGCATTGCATGGGCGCGCGCATGTCAGCGCACAAACGGCGCGGCGTGTGCAGGCGGCGATCGTGGAGTTGACGCGGCAAGAGGGGCAATTGGCTGCGCGGGGGCGGCGGATGTTCATCGATATCGTGGTCGAAGCGCCCAGAAGGTTTTCCGATGAGCTGCGCCGGGCTGCAAACCAAGTCCTGCCGAAATTTGCGCCCGCAGTCATTCGGCCACGATTTCACTTTGCTGAAGATATTGGACCGGCCAAAACCGTGGCAATTCTTGCAAAGATTGCCAAGCAAGGCAGTCAGGGCATTGTGCTCAAGGCGCAAAATGTGGCGCCAATTCGCGCTGAGATTGACCGGCTGATCGATCTTAAGATCCCAGTGGTAACAGTCTTTACTGATTGCCCTGATTGCGCGCGTTTGGCCTATGTCGGGTTGAACAATGCAAATGCGGGACGCACTGCCGCCTATCTTTTTGCCCAATGTCTCCAGGGGCGCAGTGGGGCGGTTTTGACCACGACGTCGCGCCGGCAATTTCAGGGCGAAGAGGCGCGCGCGCGGGCCTTTGCTGCGGAAATGGCGCGGCTCTGCCCAGAGGTGACATTGCACGAGGCCAGTGGCGGGGCAGGCTTGGCCCTTGAAACGGCGACCCAGATAACCCGTGCGGCGCATGGATTAGATCATTTGCTCGGTGTCTATTCAATGGGTGGGGCCAATGCGGCTATTTTGTCGACGCTGGTCAATGCGCAACTGGAGCCAGAGTTTTTCATTGCCCATGACTTGGACCGTGAAAACCGCAGTTTGCTGCGCCAGGGCCGGCTGGCTTTCGTGCTGCATCATGACCTCCGCGCAGATCTTGACCAAGCGGTCCAACACATCACCGCCTATCACAAGCTGCGCCCCCCGGTCTTGGAAGCCGGCACCGCGGATGTGCAAATCATCACACCCGCGAATTGCCCTTGCGAATGACTCTTGTGGCGTTGCTAGATTTCGTGCTGGTCCGTTAGGTACATGGCGTCCGAATATGTGATGGCCAAGGATATATAGCAACTTTGCTGCAGGTGGTTCTTAACCGCGGCTGCGATTGCATCGCGTAGGGCGCGCGTGAAATTCGCATCCCGATGCGGTTTGGCCAGCATTGAAATCTCGATCAACAAATGGGTGTGGTTGCTGGCCTCGGCAGGATAGCCGCGACATTTGCAATCGCCGGAGGCGGAATCATGGGCTAGAATAGTGTGTTCGATGGCCGCGAACATGGCTTGCGGGTCGAATGAAAGATCTGGCGAATATTTGAGATCAGCATGTGGCATAGTAAGCTCCTTTTGCGGAGCATTACACCGGTGATCTGCCCTTGCAAGATTGGAATTTTGCCCCTATACGCGGCCCTGTCCAAACGGCGGCAACAGTCGTGGATTATGAGCATCGCAGCAGGGTCGGCTATCACCGGCCTTTCTTGGTGTTCGCAGTCCGCGTGGCGTCATGGGACCAATGCAACTCAAGACCGGCGGAGACAACCGCACGGCCAGAAACATAAACGTAAGGAATTAACGCCACATGGCAAGCGTAACAATGGAAGA
>JAKMFM010000129.1 GCA_022425445.1 Planktomarina sp. | reverse complement strand
GCATGGCCCGCATAGGACATATGGACCCGAATTTGATGGGTGCGGCCGGTCTCCAATTTACATTCCACCACCGCGGCAGCGCCGCCGGCCAATTCTTGCATCACCCGCACGCGGGTCACAGCATGTTTACCATTTTGCAGCACAACCGCTTGACGTTGCCGGTCCGTCTTATGGCGGGCCAATTGGGTTGTAATTTTGAGCTGATTGCCCGCCTCAAATGACGTGCCCGCCAGGCCCATGAGCCGAGGATCTCCCGCAGAGGGCACGCCAAAACACACCGCTGTGTAAAGCCGTTCAATGCTGTGATCCAAAAATTGATCCGCCAAACCTTGATGGGCCGCATCAGATTTGGCCACCACCAAAAGCCCACTGGTGTCTTTATCAATCCGGTGCACAATCCCAGGACGCCTCATCCCGCCCACACCAGAAAGATTTTCACCGCAATGGGCCAAAAGCGCATTGACCAAGGTTCCGGAAGGCGTTCCCGGTGCCGGATGCACAACCATGCCGGCCGGCTTGTTGACCACAATCAAGTCGTCATCTTCAAACAAAACCTCGAGCGGAATATCTTCCGGCAGCATATGGCTTTTCACCGCTTCGGGCACACGAATGACAATATCATCGCCCTCTTGCACCCGGGCTTTTTGATCGGTCACAACAACGCCATTCACCTCAACCGCGCCTTCGGCGATCATGCGCGACAGGCGCGACCGGCTAATGGCACGCTCTGGCACATTCCGCGCCAAGGCTTTATCAAGGCGCGGCGGAGGGTTTTCTCCAATGGTAAAAAGGACATCAGTCATGGCAGATCAATCTGAGGTTCCGGCAAATCCAACTGAACCGGCGAATTTGCGGTTTTTGAGGCGGCTGGTAACAACGCTCACAGCCACTATGATTGTGGGTCTCATAGCGATCTTTACAGTGCTTGTCATCCGCTTGCAGAGCCCTGTCGCAATTTTCCCAAAAATCACCGCTCTGCCGCAGGGCACCGAGGTGCTATCCGTCACCCGCACAGCCAATGAATTGATCGTGGTCGACCAAAATCGCAAGATATACCTGCTCAGTCTCGATGGTAAAAACCTCCAACATGTGCAGGCTTTGCCCTAGGATCGAGGCGCGCGCGCAAAAATATGACCTGCCTATGGACAAGCCTGAACAGAGATGTTGCCGTGCACAGTTTGGAGACACATATGATAAAGCCAATGACCGCATTTTTGTTGATAATGATTTGCGCCAATACAAGTCTCGCGCAAGAGGCTCCAAGCTGCCCAGATCGCGGCACGGACCCGGCGGCCTTTTGCCTGCCTGGAACGGTTTGGGATCCACAGACCCAATCTTGCGTCGGTCTTGCGTGAGGCTGATCCAAAGCGGGTTGTTGCACGTAAAACTCGCATGAAACACAAACAAATAAGACTTCTTTGGGCAACCCTCTTAGTGATAGCCACATCCATTGCTACCATTGTGCCGCGCTTGGGCGGCGCCAGCGATCTGGGGACACATATTTTCCCGTCAATTTATGGCGGGCTTATCGATACCAAACAATGGCAAGGAAAACCCTACCTCGTGGTGAACACCGCGTCGCAATGCGCTTTCACCAAACAATATGCCGATTTGCAAAAACTTTATGACGCCTACCGCAGCGCAGGTTTCGGAATGGTTGCTGTCCCGTCGGATGACTTTAACCAAGAATTTGACAGCAATGCGGAAATCAAAAGTTTTTGTGCATTAAACTATGACATTGATATGCCAATGAGTGAGACGCTCGTTGTCACGGGTGCGCAGGCACATCCCTTCTTTAAGGCCGTGCATGCTCAAAGCGGCTTCGTTCCAAAATGGAATTTTAACAAAGTGTTGGTTGGCGGTAACGGCCAGGTTTTGGCGACCTGGGGTGCCTCAACGCGGCCCCTATCACAAAAATTAACCCGCTTGATAGAAGCGGAGTTATCTCAGCCGATACCACCAATTCAATAACACAGCACCGTATCGGCCTCTAAGGCCAGAGCGATAAGCTTGTCCGGCATAGCAAAAGATGCGTTATAGCCCGCGAGAAGACTGTCATCATAACCGCGGGCTTTCGCAGACATTCCCGATACCATAATTTGAACGTCTGCCGCAGCAAGCGCCTGCAAGTGCAAGTTTGCATCACCCGTACCCTGTCCCACGATTTCACCTTCTGCCCGGCAATTCAGAGCGTGCACAGCATCCGCAGCCAAAAACAGTTTGACACTATGCCCTTCCGCAACGCCCGTTTTAGCAACAAGCAACCCAAGGGTGAGCTTGTTCTCTAACTCGGGTCCACTGTGAATGTGTATAAGCAGGTTAGCCATTAGACATTTTCCTTACGCCTGCATTTAAAAGACCGCTAACTCAGAGGCGTCGCTCCAGTTTCCATGCGGATGATTTGCCCGTCTTTCAGCATGCACACCAACATAACGGCTTCCTTGGTGTCATCAGGATAAGACATAAAGTTGTGGGCGACCAAAATCTCATTGTTCTCATAAACGCACCGCGATGCGTCGCTTACGAATTTGGGGTTTTGCATCATCCCGGTCACCATGGACGCCCATTCACCTTTACTGAATCGGCTGCCTGATTTATGAAATATGATCTGAGCATCGTCATGTATCAAATCGATGTATCCTTCGACATTTCGAT
>JAKMFM010000085.1 GCA_022425445.1 Planktomarina sp. | reverse complement strand
GCCTCGATTTTCGCCTGTACATGGCGCGGGCTGGTGTCGCTGTCATCTGCCAGGCGCCACATACCATAAATCAAACGGCTTAACGCCACAGTCTCAGTCAGTGAAATTCGTTCCATTACACGCGGGGTCCATTTCCAAGAGGGGTTGCGGGGGTCTCATCGGGCACGCGCCCATATTCATGCGGCAAAGAACATGTTGTCATATGCGGCACAACGAGCTTGCCGACATAGTCACATTCTTCCAAATGCGGATAGCCTGAAAATATAAACGATCGCATGCCCATCTTTTGATAGGCTTCGAGCTCGGACAAAATTTGATCGGCAGAGCCAACAAGGGCGGCGCCACAGCCCGAGCGCGCGCGCCCCACCCCAGTCCACAAATGCGGCTCGATAAAGCCATCCATATCAGCCAAGTCACGATTACGCGCTTGCCGCGATACCCCATAAGATCCACTATCTAAGGCGCGGTTGCGGATGACGCTGCCGGTTTCATCGTCGAGTTTAGAGACCAATTCCTGTGCAAACTCACGCGCTTCTTGCTCCGTATCGCGCACGATCATGTGAACGCGCAGCCCGTAATCCAACGTTCGCCCATAAGTCTTTGCCCGCGCATCGACGGCCTGCATCCTTTGGCTCAAATCTTCGCGAGATTCGGGCCACATCAGATATACATCACAATGTTCGGCGCAAAGCTCGACCGCATCGGGAGAGTAACCGCCAAAATAAAGCAGCGGGCCGCCGTTTTGTTGATAGGGCCGCGCCGGTTCTGTGCTGACCCCTTGGAAATTATAAATCTCACCCTCAAAATTGATCTCATCTGCCGTCCAGGCTTGCTTGAGGATCTGAACCACTTCCCGCGATCTTTGATAACGATAGGGACTGGGTTCCTTTTGGCCTGGAAAATCCGACGAAATCACGTTCAAGGTCAAACGCCCTTTGAGCATATGATCCAAAGTTGCAACGGTTCGCGCCAACATGATGGGCTGCATCTCTCCACAGCGAATAGCCGCCAGCAGATTGATGTTCTCGGTGATCGGTGCGCATCCAGCCACAAACGACAAAGTATCCTGACCAACCTGATAAGACGATGGACACAGAATATTGCGAAAGCCATTGACCTCTGACTGCTGAACAATTTTGCTACAATGGGCCCAAGAGGAGCGCAATGCGCCATCAGGTACGCCCAGATATTGGTAGTCATCAGAACATAGGGCCGAAAACCAAGAGACTTCGGCCGCTTTTAGATCAGCGGATGTTATGGGAACGACAGTCATTGGGATCTCAAAAAGAAGGCTTGCATTTAACGTTTAAACCTCACATCAAGATGTAAATCAATAGTGGATCAATCTTCACACTCATGGCCAGTCCAACCCCCTCACCCGGCGCATTGCCAACCTATGTGCAGATCAGCGAATCCATCGCGCGGCGCATCACCGCAGGGCAATGGCTTGATGGAGAACGCTTGCCGCCGGAGCGCACTATGGCGGCAGAATTTGGAGTGGCGGTCGGCACGCTGCGCAAAGCCTTGAGCCGTCTGCAAGATCAAAAGCTTTTGCGCCGTGTCCAAGGATCAGGAAATTACGTTAATATCGCCCCGCAAGCTGCAAGTATTTACTCATTTTTTAGGTTAGAATCGTTGAAAGGGGCCGGCCTTCCCACTGCGCAGCTTTTGTCGGTTGACCGGCTTCCAAAACCGATAGATGCGCCCTATTTTGGCGCAAACCCAGCAGCTTTTCGGTTTCGCCGCCTGCGGTTTTTGGATCGCCAGCCCGCGGCTCTAGAAGAGATCTGGCTTGATGGTTCAGTGGCCGATCATATCGCGCCCGAAGAAATTTCAGAGTCGCTCTATCACACCTATCAAACCCGTTTTGGACTGTGGATCGTCCGGGCCGAAGATCGCGTGTCTTTTGCCCCAACACCAACCTGGGGGGTAGATCAATTTAGTCTGCGTCCAGGAGAAACGGCCGGTTATATCGAAAGAATCGCATGGGCCAACACAGGCGCCGCCCTCGAGTTTTCAAGAAACTGGTACGATCCTTCCATTTCACGCTATGTCGCTCGTATCAAGTAAGGACAGGTAATGACACTACGCTATGGATTAATTGGCTGCGGCATGATGGGCCAGGAGCATATTCGCAACATTGAGCTGTTAGACGACACGCAGATTACCGTCGTGTTTGAACCGGACGCCAAAATGCGCGCAAGCGCGATGAAGGCCTTGCCAAACGCCACAATGGTTGAAAGTTTGGACGCACTCTTAACCTTCGAAGCGCTTGATTGTTTGGTCATCGTCAGCCCCAATCACTGCCATATGCAGCAGCTGCAACAGATTGCGGCCCAGCGTGCTTTGCCAATCTTATGCGAAAAACCCCTCTTCACCGATGCCGCTGATGTGGCGCAAGCCACTGCCTTGGCGCAAACCTATCCCGCCCCAGTTTGGGTTGCGATGGAGTATCGCTATATGCCGCCTGTTACGGCGCTGATTGACCAAGCCGAAGACGTCACGGGCGGGATAAAAATGCTCACCATTCGCGAGCATCGCTTTCCGTTTCTGCCAAAGGTTGGCGATTGGAATCGATTCAACCAAAATTCTGGTGGCACATTGGTCGAAAAATGCTGCCATTTCTTTGATCTCATGCGGCTGATTTTGAAGTCAGACCCAATACGGGTGATGGCCAGCGCTGGCCAAGAAGTGAACCACCTCGATGAGGTCTATGAGGGGCGGCCTTCAGACATCTGGGATTGCGGTTATGTGATCGTGGACTTCGCCAGCGGGGCCCGCGCCATGCTAGAGCTGAGCATGTTCGCTGAAGGCTCAGAATATCAGGAGGAAATTCACGCCGTTGGACCTAAAGGAAAGATTGCCTGCAATGTGCCCGGTCCGGCGCGGTTTTGGCCGGCACATATGGCATCCCCACCCGTCCCTCATGTTGTGATCAGCCCGCGTAGCCCGATGGGCCCACGCCGAATTGACACACCCGTGCCCGAAACGCTCCTTGCAGCGGGTGATCACAATGGCTCAACCTTTTATCAACATCAAAGGTTTCAAAAGGTTGTCTTGCAAGGCGCCCAGCCAGAGGTCAGCCTAACCGATGGGATTTGGGCCGTGCGCATGGGGCAAGCGGCCCAGCTCTCGGCGCTGGAAAACCGAGTTGTGGAGCTTTAAGCGCGCAGTTTTGCCACAAGGTTTAATGTCGAGGGGTCATTTTCGCCCCCGGCATGGCTGCCTTTGAGCACTGGTTCCAAAGCAGTGGCCAATTCCTTGCCCAACTCAACACCCCATTGATCGAAAGAATTGATCCCAAGGATCACCCCTTCGACAAAAACCCGGTGTTCAAAAAGTGCAATCAGCTGTCCAAGACAAAAGGGAGTGAGTTTAGGATAGACCAATGTCGTGGACGGGCGATTGCCTTTAAACACCCGATGCCGGGCTTGGCGCTCCAATTCCGCACCTTCAAACCCTTTGCCTTCTGCAATCTTCAATGCTGTGGACAGGTCCCGCCCAAACATCAATGCCTGTGATTGCGCCAAACAATTGGCCTGAAGCAATTGGTGTTGATGAGACAATTTTGGCTCATGGCCCTCAATGGCCACCATAAATTCACACGGAATGATGTGCTGGCCTTGGTGGATCAATTGATAAAAGGCATGCTGCCCATTGGTGCCCGGCTCGCCCCAAACAATTGGCCCTGAGGGATCCGTGAGGTCTTGGCCATCAATCCCCACGCCTTTGCCATTAGACTCCATTTCAAGCTGCTGTAGATACGCAGGAAAGCGAGACAGGCGCTGTTCATAGGGCAACACAGCGCGCGTGGCATATCCAGCCACCTGCGCATGCCACACGCCCACCAAGGCCAATATGATGGGCAAATTGTCCTGCGCCGCCGTGGTTTGAAAATGCACATCCATTACCTCAGCACCGCTTAAAAACGCTCGGAAATGCTCTGCCCCAATGGCAATGGCCAGGCTCAGGCCAATCGGGCCCCAAACCGAATACCGTCCACCGACCCAATCTTCAAAACCAAAGACACGATCGGCGGCAATTCCAAAGGCCGAAGTCTTATCCTCTGCGGTGCTCAGGGCTACAAATTGATCGGCCGGCCGCTCCACCGCCTCAGCCATCCAGCGCAGGGCTGTCTGCGCATTGGTGAGGGTTTCGATCGTGGTAAAAGTTTTGGATGCCACAATCACCAAAGTGGTGCGAGGATCCAAACTCTCCAAAACATCCGTCACATGAGCGCCATCCACATTGCTGACAAAATGGCAACGCGGGCCTCCTGCGTAGGGTTTGAGTGCCAAACAGGCCATAGCAGGACCCAAATCGGAGCCGCCAATGCCAATATTGACCACATCCGTATAGGCACCACCCTGCCCTTTCACCTCTCCAGATCGTACGGCCTCGGCAAATTCCAACATGCGCGCGCGTGTGCTCAGAACCTGCTCCATCACATCGCGGCCCTCCACCATGAGCGGGCCAGATGTGCGGCGCAAGGCGGTGTGCAAAACCGCGCGATCTTCGGTAATATTAATTTTTTCGCCTGAAAACATCGCCGCGCGTTTGCGCGGTAAATCGACCTTTTCGACGAGTGCCAAAAGCATATCTCGGGTGTCGTCATCAATATTGGTTTTGGAGTAGTCGAAAAACAAACCATCGGCCTGCACCGAAAATTCAGCAGCTCTTTGGTCATCAAATAAGCTGATAATCTGACGGCCGCGCACGGCTGCATATTTGTCTTTTAAGTCTGCGAACATCTTTTCGTCCTAAACCGGGCTCCAATGCACAGTTGCATTGGGTAAAAATTGTGCAATTGGTGCCTCAACAGGCGACAGGGTTTGCGCCTGCGCAAGAGCTGCTTTTTTCTCATCTCCCAAGATCAAAACATGGGTCTGACGCGCCATCTCAAGCACCCGGGCACTCAAGGTCACGCGTGGCTCGAGATCAGATCCCACCGGCACCATAGGCATGACCGCATCGGCCAGCTCATTTTGCGCGAAAGACAGCTCTGGAGCTCCGGGAAAGAGCGAGGCTGTATGCATATCTGCCCCCATTCCCAGAACCACCACATCTATCGGCAAATTCGGCGCCACCTGCTTTGAAAGTGTCCGCGCACCCAAGACGTGATCTAAGTCCTCCGCATAGAGCGCGATATATTGCGCGGCTCTTGCGGCATTGACCAATAGCCGATTTTTTATCAATCCCGTATTTGATCTCGCACTGTCTGTTGGCACCCAACGTTCATCTGTCAACATGACTGTCACATTGGCCCAATCTAACTGGGCTTCACTGAGCAGATCAAACAGCGGCCCCGGCGTGCTGCCACCAGGAACAGCCAAACAAGCCCGTCCGCGCAGCTCGATCGCAGCGGACAGCTGCGATGTGATTTGAACCGAGAGGCTTTGCATCATCTTCGATGCAGTTTCATACGATGTCAGCTGCATCACTTCACCTCGCGCCAACGTCGACCGTCCCGATGGATCAGCGCCATGGCGTCTTCAGGTCCAGCTGAGCCGACGTCATAAAGCTTGGGCACATCATTGCGCGCCTCCCAGGCTTCAATGATTGGATCGGTCCATTTCCAAGCCGCCTCCACCTCATCGCCGCGCATAAACAGCGTTTGGTCACCCCGTATCACATCCATGATCAACCGTTCATAAGCATCTGGCGTGTCTTCTGAATGATCGCCAAGAGCATCCGCAAAAGTCATATCTAGGGGCACGTGGACCAAACGCATGCCGCCGGGACCAGGCTCTTTTATGGTAACATCCAACGTCATTCCTTCATTCGGTTGGAGCTGAATGGCCAGCACGTTTTGCTTTTCATCTGCCGATTTCTCAAAAATTGAATGAGGCAACTTTTTAAATACAATTGCGATTTCAGAGGTGCGCGCCTTGAGCTTCTTTCCAGTTCGAAGATAAAACGGAACCCCGGCCCAACGCCAATTCTCGATATGGGCCTTTATGGCAACATAGCTTTCCGTAAAGCTGCGCTGGTTTTCCGCATCGGCGCGGTAGCTGGCGGTTGAGGTGGTGGCATCGTATTGGCCGCGCACAACGTGATGTGCGGCCACAGGTGCCAAGCTTCGGATCACTTTGAGCTTTTCGTCGCGCACCGCATCAGGATCGAAATGTGACGGCGGCTCCATCGCGATCAAGCACAACAGCTGCATCAAATGGTTTTGCACCATATCGCGCATCGCACCTGATTTGTCATAATAGGCCCCGCGCCCACCGACGCCGACTGTCTCGGCCACAGTGATCTGAATATGGTCGACATATTGCGCGTTCCACAAGGGTTCAAACAAGAGATTGCCAAAGCGTACGGCCATGAGATTTTGGACTGTTTCTTTGCCCAAATAATGGTCAATTCGGTAAATTTGGCTTTCATTAAATTGCTGCGACAAAACGTTGTTGAGAGCTTTGGCGCTTTGCATGTCGCGGCCAAAGGGCTTTTCAACGACAATGCGCGCTTCAGGCGTGGCAATCTTCCATGAGTTCAAACGCGCCGCGATATCTCCAAACAGACTGGGAGCAACGGAGAAATAATAGGCATTGACCAAGTCTTTTCGGATCAATTTTGACAAGTCATCCCAACCACCGTCGCCGCAAATATCGACCGCTACGTAGTGCAGCTGGGTAATAAAGGCGTCGAGATACTCCAGGCTTTCAGCGGAGGGCGCACCGAATTCGTTGATGGCACTGCGGATCAAGTCTTGATAACCTTTCTGGCCGATATCGCCGCGCGCTGCACCTATGATGCGCGCATCGGCCGGCATTTGACCGGCGCAAAACCTGCGAAACAGCCCGGGCAGTATTTTTCGGCGGGCCAAATCGCCCGTGCCACCAAAAATGACAAGATCAAAAGGATCAACAGGAATTACTCGGGAGACCATGGACGGATCCTCTGAAATGTTTGCGCTAACGGTGGCTTACAACGGCGCGCGACCCGTGTCCACCTTATAGGGCGCAAACACGTCTCTGTCAGCATGTTTTATCGGACCTTTTGTTCTGTGCCGCACCGTATTATGACTGGTGCGCGCGGCGGCGCATATGATCTCAAGGAGCAACAGCCTATGGACCATCTCAAAAAATTCTCCGATTCCAATGTGACCGCAAAGGGCGAAGCGCGGGCGCGTGTGGCCCTGACCCATCCTGAGACTTTATGGTTCAACACCGGCACACTTTGTAACATCGAATGTGTCAATTGTTATATCGACAGCAGCCCAACCAACGACGCATTGGTCTATATCACCGCCGCAGAGGTCAAAGACTATCTGGAACAATTGGTGCAAAGAAACTGGCCCGTGCGCGAGATCGCTTTCACCGGTGGTGAACCCTTCATGAATCCGGAAATGATTGATATCGCGGAATGTAGCCTCGCGGCCGGCTACGAGGTCCTTATCTTAACCAATGCGATGCTGCCGATGATGCGCAAACAGGTCAAACAGGGGCTTATAGATCTCAATACCGCCTTCCCCGGCAAGCTGACGCTGCGAATCTCGCTCGATCACTTTGATCGCGCCAACCATGACACGGAGCGCGGCAAGGGTGCCTATAACAAAACACTCGAGGGCATGAACTGGCTGCGCGATGTCGGTATTCGCATGCATGTCGCGGGGCGCACCGTCTGGGGCGATAGCGAAGCGGCCAGCCGCGCGGGCTACAGCGCAGTTTTCCAGCAGAACGGATATGATATTGACGCTTTTAACCCTGGGGCCACCGTATTGTTTCCGGAGCTGGACGAACGTGCCGAAGTGCCAGAAATCACCACAGCCTGTTGGGGAATTTTGAACAAAGATCCCGACAGTTTAATGTGCGCCTCTTCGCGCATGGTGGTCAAACGCAAAGGCGCAGCGCGCCCCGCAGTTTTGGCCTGCACACTTTTGGCCTACGCGCCGGAGTTTGAGTTGGGCACCACCCTGCAAGAGGCCGAACAAGACGTTGCGCTCAACCACCCGCATTGTGCAAAATTTTGTGTGCTCGGTGGGGCCAGCTGCTCGGCCTAGGCCTCAAGCTCGGCATCCCAATACAGAAAATCAACCCAGCTTTCATGTAGATGACCCGGTGGGAACTTTCGCCCGAGATTGCGCAGCTCTTCAGCCTGCGGTTTTCGGATCGGTTTGCGCAGATTGAGGCCCGATTGCTTCAAACTACGGGATCCTTTTCTTAAGTTACACTTCGAGCAGGCCGCGAC
>JAKMFM010000074.1 GCA_022425445.1 Planktomarina sp. | reverse complement strand
GCCTCGCAGTCCGGATATCCGGCCTTGGCGAAATTCTCGCAAATTTCAATGATTGGACGGTCCATAAATTCAATCGCAACGGGCAACACACCGGCTTTAATAATATCGGCCACACAGGCGCCTGCCACTTCATTACTGTCAAAAGCGATCATCACCGGGCGCGCACCCTCCGGTTTGGGCAAAATCCGCAATGTGGCCTCTGTAACCACGCCAAGCTGGCCCTCTGACCCGCAGATCACACCGAGAATATCAAGCCCAGGTGCATCCAGGTAGCCGCCGCCAATCTCAATGATCTCACCATCCATCATCACCAGGGTCACGCCCATGAGATTGTTGGTCGTCACCCCATATTTCAAGCAATGCGCCCCACCGGAGTTCATCGCAATATTGCCCGCGATGGCGCAGGCCAACTGGCTGGAGGGATCTGGAGCATAAAAGAAATCTTCTTCTTCCACAGCGCCAGACACGCTGAGATTGGTTCGACCGCTTTGCACCCGGATCAGGCGATTATCATAGTCCGTTTCCAGCACCTTATTCATCTTTGCAACGCCTAGGATCACACAGTCGGCAGTCGGCAACGCGCCCCCCGCCAAAGATGTTCCCGAACCCCGAGGCACAACCGGCACGCCTTCGCGGTGGCAAATCTTCAATACATCTGAGACTTCCTGCGTTGTCGCAGGCAAGACTGCGATCATCGGTGGGCAGCGGTATGCGGTGAGCGCATCGCATTCATAAGCCCGAGTTTCAGAAGGATCATCGATCACCGCATCATAGGGCAAAACAGCGCGCAAAGCCGCAACAACCTTCGCCTTTTTCGACAGGATGTCCGCGTTTGGTTGTGGCATTTCCATATTTAACCCTCCAATTGGTAAATAAATATAACCAATTTTGGGGGATCGCAAGGGCAAAACCTCTGTTACACTGGCTGCATGATATTTGACGTGATCCTCTCGCAACTCACCACTTTAGATCTCTTTGTCGTCGGATTTGGCCTTATCGCAGCCTTTCTAATCGGCCATGTGATCGAAAACCCACCCAAGTCACGCGCTTCTGTCACCGCCTTAATGTCCTATTATCGACGCACTTGGATGCTGAATTTCGTCGATCGAGATCCACGCATTTTTGACTCGCAAATGCTTGCGTCACTGCGCCAGAGCACCGCGTTTTTCGGCTCTACAGCTTTGATCGCCATTGGTGGGCTTTTGGCAATTATGGGCACACCAGACCGGCTACTCGAGTTTACCCATGCCCTCACCCAATCGCAGGACGCAACTGCGCTCAAATTGCAATTCAAATTGGCCTTTGCCGCTCTGTTTTTGGTGCATGCCTTTTTGAAATTTGTTTGGTCCAGTCGCCTATTTGGATATTGCGCCGTCTTGATGGCCGCTGTGCCAAATGATCCAAATGATCCCCAGGCGATACCACGCGCCATCATGGCTGGAGAGATCAATATTCGCGCAGCTCTGAGCTTTAACCGCGGGCTGCGCGCCATGTATTTTGCACTTGCATCTCTGGCCTGGCTGGCTGGCGCCCCTGTCTTGCTTGCAGCCTTTGTGATTACCCTTTGGATGCTCTGGAACCGTGAATTTTCCTCCCGGGCCAGCGCACTTTTGAAAACTGGGATCACGGAGACTGACGACTCATTTACCCCATCGCCCTTCGCGCAACCACCCGGCCAAAAGCCCCAGACCGGCAAAAATGAGATAGACCCAAGCGGGTAAGAATTGCCCGATCTCGACCCCCTGCACAACATAGGCCTCGCGCGAAACCAGCCCAATCCACCCGCGCCCATGGGACGGGCGGCCATTACGAATGTTGCGAAACTTTGGCAGACCCTCCGATAGGGCCAAAGCACCACCATTGGTTTTCGCCAAAATGGGCGCCATCACCCGATCAGTCGCAATGGTCTGAACAAACTCCCGCGGCGCTGCTGGACCCAGCGCGGCCACGATCTCCAAATCCCCAGAGCCCAAACGATAAAGTCCTAAATCTTCACTGACAATTTCTGCCTCATACCGGCCAGGTGCCACGGGTTGCAAAGCTATGGTCAGCTGCTTACCGTTTGGCTTTGTAATTTCAAGTGGCGCAAGCGGACGCTCGGTCAAGCTGCGCCGCGTCACCAGCAGCCCGCTCTCCATTGGTTGCGCCAGCAGCGCCTCCTCTTCAAGGTCCGGCTCTTTCATCGTCCAATGGGCCACGCGGCGCAGCAATTCCGCCTGTGGCCCGCCCCCTTCATAGCCACGATCCCAAAGCCACGCATGATCCGAGGCCAAAAGCGCAACTCGCCCTTCACCAACGCGGTCCACAATCAGCAAAGGCGACTCGCCGCGTCCAGTCATCAGCACCTGATCAGAGGTCGTCTCAACCTCAATCTGCCGCAACCAGCGCCCCCAGCCTGTATCTGGAGCAAAACGCTCCAGGCTCTCACTGACCGGATGTTTGAGGCCAAATTCTGTCACCTTTGGCGTGATCGGTTCCTCAAAAACCCGAGAGGTCGGCCGGCCGGGCAGTATGGCGCCAAGTGGCGATCGATAAAGACTATTGGCCCCCGCATAGTCAGGTCCGGCCGCCACCAAAACAGCGCCACCTTGGCGGACGTAATTGGCAATTGACTCGAAATACTCCGTTGGCAACAGGCCACGGCGTTTGTAACGATCAAAAACAATCAGATCGAATTCGCCAATTTTCTCGAGAAATAATTCACGGGTTGGGAAGGCAATTAAAGACAATTCCGTCACCGGCACCCCATCTCGCTTTTCCGGCGGGCGCAAAATGGTGAAATGCACCAAATCGACATTACTGTCCGACTTTAAAAGATTGCGCCATGTGCGCTCGCCCGGATGCGGCACCCCCGAGACCAGCAAAACGCGAAGCCGGTCGCGCAGTGCATTGATCTGTACAACCGCCGCATTGTTCCTATCGGTCAACTCACCGCTCATATCTGGCGTAGAAAACTGCAAAATATTTATGCCGCCATGGCCCAATGATACATCAACCTCGACTTCGCGGTTCACTGGAATTTGATATCGCTGCTCTGGTCCACCATCCACCGACAGGATGAGATCTGCGAAAGCCGCTTGTGGCGCGGCCCCTTGATCCTCGACCAAAAGCGTCAGGGTGATAGGTTCGCCCAAAATCGCAAAACCTGGTGCATTTTTAACCACGAGTCGACGATCCCAATCGCGCGGTTGACCCGTGAGCAACAAATGCAGAGGGGCCGGCAGCTTCGGGGCAAACTCCGTATCGTGAATCTGGCCATCTGAGATCACAATCGCTCCAGCAATGCGGTCGCGCGCAGTTTCAGATAGGGCCTGTGCCAAAGCGGACATGACTTCCGAGCCACCTGGCCCCGCTGCATCTTCCACCTCCACCAGTCGCATCTCTGTTCCCGGCCGATCCACAAGCTGCTGGGTGACATGCGTCAAAGCCACCTGCGTTTGCGCGGCGCGATCCGACAGCATCTGACTCGACGAGCGGTCTACAACCACGATGACAATATCCGCTTTCGCTTGGCGCTCTTCGGTCTTCAGGGATGGATTGAGCAATGCCAAAAACACACAGACCACAGCAAAGCCGCGATAGGGCCAGCCAGTCAGTCGCCGAAATACCGCAAATAACAAAACTGCGAGCATAGCCAGCGCCAAAGCTCCCATCAGCCAGAATGGTAGTAGCGGATCAAAAATCACTGCATCCAGCCTCATTCGCCCAACCTCCGAAGAAGTTCAGGGACATGGACTTGGTCGGATTTATAGTTGCCCGTCAAAACATGCATGATCAGATTGACCCCAAACCGAAGGGCAATCTCGCGCTGCCGCTCTCCAGCCCTGCCGCGACCCACAGGCAAAAGAGGCGCTCCGGCTTCATCCACGGCCCATGCAGCCGCCCAATCATTGCCGCCAATTATAACCGGGGTGACCCCATCATTGAGGTTGCGAAACGGCATGCCCTCCACCTGCACGCTTGCGTTTTGCGGCGCTTCCACCCAAATTTCCCGACTCGCATACCGGCCTGGGAAATCTTGAAGCAGATAAAAACTGCGCGTCAACACATGATCCGGCACGATCAGCGCCAAAGGTGGCAAATTCAGCCCCGCAGCCAGTTGTTGCAGCACACGACCTTCCTTAGTCGTCTGGCCAACCCGCGCAATGTCACCATCCCTTGTATCAAATAAGATCATCCCGCCGCCTTTGAGGTAGCGGTTCAATTTCCGCAGCTCCTCAGAAGACAAAGGCTGCTGCCCCAAGGTGATCGGCCAATAGAGAAACGGAAAGAACGACAATTCATCACGCGCCAGAGACAACCCCATTGGCGCGGCCGGCTCGATGGAGGTGCGCTGAAAAAGCGCCTGTGACAACCCAAGCAAACCGGCGCGGGAAATCTCATCCTGCCGTGCATCCTGAGTTTCAACATAAGCCAAAACCACCGCACGACTGGCGGCTATCGCTTGAGCCGGCGGCGTTTGTGCTGATGCGCTCTGGGGAGAAATATTTATGAGAAGCGCTCCAAAGATTGCCCCTAAGACGCCAACACGCAGCCGGCCGGATATCCACAGCGCGGCCATAACATCTGCGGCCAGCAAACCCAAAGCCAACGCCAAAAACCAAGCGCCCAGACGCAGCGAGCGCGGTTGATCTTGCCCCAACAGCCGCACCTCGTCCGGCCAAAGCGCTGGCGACAATTGGCTATAGTCTGAGAGGATATTGCGCGCCCAACGTCGGTCATTTCCTTGATACAGGCCGGCGGGGGTCTTTGGAGAGATCGCTGCCTGCGCCAACTCAGCGCCTGCAATACCGGCACGATCATCAACCTGTATCAATTTACCGGCGCCATCTAACTGCTCGACCAATTGCCAGGTGCTGCCCGCTAAAGAATCCGGTTCGAAATTTGCAGCACGCCCGACAACGGACAAACGCTCCAACATGGCGACAAAGAGCCCTGAAATCGGTAAGTTTGACCATTCTGTATTGGCAGTCACGTGAAATAAAACGACCTGCCCTTGCCCAAGCTGCCTTCGGGTCACCAATGGGGTGCCATCGCTCAGGCGCGCGATCACATGGGGCGCCAAATCCGGCCCGGGCTCGGCCAATACCTGCGCCGTGACCGTGACCTCATCCGGCGTCGGTAAACCATAAAACGGCGTATCAACCTCAAAGCTCTGTAGGGTTTTCGGAGCGCCCCAAGACATAGCCCCGCCTACCGTTCGCCCACCAGCCCGCAGTTTGACCGGTAACAGCGGATCACGCGCTTGCGCCTCAAATTGAGCGGCTGCCAAACGCGGTCCGGCAAAGCGCACCAAGGTGCCCCCCTCAGCCACCCAATCCACCAGGGTCTCTTTCGAGGCAATCTTGGCGACATCCGCTAAAATAATCGCATCAGGATTGGCCAAAATTACGTCATCCAATGTACCTTCGATCAACTCTGCAACAGGAGACAAAGCTTGGGTCAAATAGTGATCGGGGGCAAAAAGGATCAGACTTTCACGATCGGATGTCTCCCCGGTCAGAATAGCAATTTCTGGACGTCGAATGCGATCATCGGTCAAACGCACCGCGGCCGCAGATTTATGGGTCACAACTGCAAGCCGCGAAATTCGGTTGCGCATCTCCAAGGGCAAATCCACTGCTGTGGTCGCACGCAACGCCTGCGCTGCAAATTGTATATCAGCTCTTTGCAAACGACGTTCCACG
>JAKMFM010000072.1 GCA_022425445.1 Planktomarina sp. | reverse complement strand
TGCATTGGGGTTATAGGCGTAGCGCCCGGTGTGTAGAATTTGCATGGCGATTTTGCCACCAGCTGCATGAACGGCATCTGTGACGATGCGGTGTTTTGCGGCCTCTTCCGATGTGGTCATGATGGCGGCGCCAATTCCAACGCCGCCCTCTGCATTCGGACCAATCCCGCCGGTGACGATCAAGGCCGCGCCGCCGGCTGCGCGTTCGGCATAAAAGGCGGCCATGCGTTCGAACCCATGCTCTGCTTCCTCAAGCCCCAAATGCATTGAGCCCATTACCACTCGGTTTTTCAGCTGTGTGAAGCCCAGATCAAGGGGTTGAAACAGATGTGGATAGTGGGGATTGGACATAGGGACCTCCAGATTTGTGATGCAAACAGATCACGAGGGTTGCGCCCTGTTTGCAAGCGTTCCGTAACGGAAGAGTGGACCTAGAGCTGGCCGGCCTCCGTTAAGACCTTTCGCGCGGCCCGAAAGCACTCCAAAGCCTGCGGCACACCACAATAGATGCCAATCACGTGAATAATGGCGCGAATTTCTTCAGCGGTAACCCCATTGTTCAGCGCGCCTTTGCAATGCAGTTCCCATTCATGCATTTTGCCCAAAGCGCCGATCATCGACAGGTTCATCATCGAGCGCGTTTTTGGGTCAATCACATCATCGCCCCAGCCAAACCCCCAACACCAAGCGGTCATTGCCTCTTGGAAGGGTCGGGTAAAGTCATCCGCGGCGGCAAGATTTTGGGTGACATACTCTGCGCCCAGCGTGGCTTTGCGCTGCGACAAACCTTTGAGAAACAGATCTTCGTCGAATGTGCTCATATCCTGTCCTTTTCATTGCTCTGTTGCAGTCTGCATTATTTTCTCGCAAGTGACAGGTGTTTTTGACGGCTGTTTGATTTTCTTTTCAGCGATTTTACCCGCGAGATATGTTCTTCCCACCCGTGGAGACTTAAGATGGCGTCAAAGAAAGTGACCGCTATGATTCATCCCTTCTACACCGAGGCTTGCGCGGCGTTTCACGCAGGCGTTGCCGCCGCCGATCCCGCGGAGGCGGTGCGCAGATCTTTGCCTGAATTTGACAGACCTCCAACGGTAATTGCAGTCGGAAAAGCCGCCTTGAGCATGGCGGGCATGGCACGATCTCTGCTGGGTCCAGTGCCGGCTCTTGTGGTTGTAACGAACCCTGAAAATGCGCAGCGCACGAAGATGCTGCCACCGATGCCGGAGGCGCAAATTTTTGCCGCGGCTCATCCCATACCGGACGAAATTGGCCTTGCGGCGGGGCGAGCGGTTAAAGCGGCGCTGGTTGCGGCCAGTCAGGCCGGCCGGCCGGTGTTGTGCTTGATTTCTGGCGGCGGCTCGGCGCTCCTGCCTGCCCCGGTCGCGGGCGTGTCGCTGCAAGATAAGATGGTGGTGAATGCGCAGCTTTTGGCCAGCGGGGCCGATATCGAGGTGATGAACCTGATCCGCCAAAAGCTGTCCGAGCTGAAGGGCGGGGGCATGCTGCGCTATGCGGCGCCGAGCCCGGTGACATCTTTGATCCTATCGGATGTGATTGGCGATGACTTGAGGGCTGTGGCCAGTGGTCCTACGGTGGCTCCGATCGGCACAAAAGCAGAAGCACGAGATATTTTGCATCAGCTCGATATTTGGGAGGGCTTGCCCCAGACGGTGCGCCAGGTCCTGCAACGCCCGGATGTGGCCCAAGACTTGCCCGATGCTCGCAATCTGTTGATCGGCTCAAATGGGTTGAGCCTTGCGGCCATGGCCGCGGCCTTTCCGGCTGCCAAACGGCACGCGCTGCCGCTCATCGGTGATGTGACCCAGGCGGTGCAAAGGGTTGCAAACATGGGGCGCGGGGCACATATTTTCGGCGGCGAGACAACCGTTAAACTTACCGGCACTGGTCGCGGTGGGCGCAATCAAGATTTGGCTCTGCGGCTGGCGCTTCGGGCTGAAACGGAGGCCTGGCAAGGCCCGTGGCTTTACTTGCAAGCCGGCACAGATGGGCGGGATGGTCCCACCGACGCGGCTGGTGGGGTGGTGTGTGAGACCACGCTGAGTAAAATTCGGGCCGCCGAGCTGGATCCGGCGGCTTTGCTGGACAACAATGATGCCTACCGGGCGCTTGCGGCGGCGGGTGGCTTGCATATGACCGGCGCAACCGGCACCAATGTGGCGGATCTTGGCATTTTACTTCGCAGCTGACGGCTGCAAATGGCCGCAACACGTAACCCATGACTTGGAGATTTTCATGCGTATTTATCTTTCCGGCGAAATTCACACCGATTGGCGCGATCAAATCATCGCAGCCTGCGGGGATCTCAACCTCTCCTTTGATGGGCCGGTGACAGATCATGCTGCCAGCGATGATTGTGGTGTCCAAATCTTGGGGGCGGAGGCGAATAAGTTTTGGCATGACCGCAAGGGGGCACAACTCAATGCCATTCGCACCCGCACCGGCATTGAGCAAGCGGATGTCGTCGTTGTGCGGTTTGGGGAAAAATACAAGCAATGGAACGCAGCCTTCGATGCGGGCTCTGCGGCTGCGCTGGGCAAACCTTTAATTGTGATGCATCAAGATGAGCATCAGCATGCCCTCAAAGAAGTAGATGCCGCAGCCTTGGTCGTGGCGCAAACCCCGCAACAAGTGGCCGCGGTGCTGCGCTATGTGATGACGGGCGTCTTGCCCGAGTGAGCATATCGTCTGGACCGGCGGAGGGTGAAACTGCCAGGCCAAGTGGGTCAGCTGTTCAGCGGTGGCACAGGCGCCCCATAGAGCCAATCATTGCGCTTTCGTACAAGTGAGGGGGCCAGTTGCCCGGCCAGCCAAATTGGAGCATAGGCCATCAGCTGCGCTAAGCGACCTGATTTGTGAAACAGCTGTAGATTTTGGGCTGACACGCGTTGGACGCGGCTGGTTCGCACAATGCGCTCGGCATAGTGCTGGGCGCAGGCGGCCGCAATAGTAGGCCCCTCTGCGGCGCCAAGCGTGCGTGCCAAATGATAGGCATCCTCAAGCGATTGCACCGCACCTTGCGCCATTGAGGGCAACATCGGATGGGCGGCATCGCCGAGAAGCACCACATGGCCTTCCTGCCATTTTGGCAACGGGGCTCTGTCAAACAGGGCCCATTTGTGCAGCACCTCAGCGCGTTGTAAAATCATCGAGACGGGTGGGGCCCAGCCGTCGAAATCTGCCAGGGCCTCTTGCCGATCTCCGGTGCGGCTCCAGCTTTCCTCTCGCCAGGTGGTTTGCTCGACGATGCCGACAAAATTCACAACAGTCCCCCCGCGCACATAGGTGGTGACGGCGTGTTTTTTGGGCCCGGCCCAGATGCAGCCCGAAGGGGGCGGGGCCAAATCGCCGAGCTGCGCTGCGGGCACCAAAGCGCGCCAAGCGTAATTTCCAGTAAACCGCGGCGCGTCTGGTCCGAGCATTTGATGACGCAGGTTCGAGTGAATACCATCTGCTCCAATGACCAAATCCGCCTGAACTCTCTGTCCATTCGACAAGATGACCTCGGCGCCGTCTTTGCAGGGTGCATAGCTGAGCACAGGGGAACCAGTTTGCACCGAGCCGTGTTGTAGCGCGTCCAGCCGTGCGCTTAAAGCGGTGATAAGATCGGCGCGGTGCACCTGTATATAGCGCGCACCCCAGCGCTCTACGGCGGGGCCTTTCATTGGCAAATAAAGGATTGGACGTCCTGAGACTCCCATTCGAATTTCGATCGCCTCAGGTTCGAAAAGCACCGATTTGAGGCTCTCCATCACGCCGATATGCTCAAGAATTTTAACTCCATTGGGACTGATTTGCAGCCCGGCGCCAATCTCGGTGATCTTAGGCGCCTGCTCAAAGACTTGGACGTCCCAGCCGGTCAAGCGCAGGCTTATGGCGGCGCATAATCCTGCGATGCCGCCTCCTACGATCAGGGCCTGCCGGCGCATGGGTGTTTTCCTTTCCTCAAAAGGGCTGCGATCGGCGGCCGCACGGTGTTGGGGTCGAGGTCATCTTCTAGGGTTTCGGATCAGCTCATCCACTGGCCACCGTCCACATTATAGGTCTGTGATACAATGTAATCGGCTTCGGCGGAAGCTAAGAAAACTGCCATGCCAGTGAGATCGGCCGGGACTGCAAAGCGGCCGGCTGGTACGCCAGCCTCAACTTCGGCCTTCTTTTGACCCAGCTCTTTGCCTTCCAGTTTGGCGAACAGAGAGTCCACATGCTCCCAATGTGCCCCATCCACCACGCCGGGGGCGATGGCATTCACGTTGATGCCATATTTGATCAAGTTTAACCCAGCCGATTGCGTCATGGAAATCACTGCCGCTTTGGTGGAGCAATAGACCAAAACCAAGCTCTCGCCGCGCCGCCCGGCTTGCGAGGCCATGTTTATTATTTTGCCCCCATGACCTTGAGCAATCATCTGCCGCGCCGCCGCCTGCATGGTAAAAAGCGTGCCTGCCACATTGACCGCATAGAGCCGCTCGTAGCTTTCTCGGGTGATATCGACGGTTTCAGCCGCATCAAAGAGCGCTGCATTGTTCAAAACGATGTCGATTTTACACGTCTTGGCCACGACCTGGGCCAGCGCCGCATCAATGCTGAGTTGATCGGTCACATCCAGCGGCACCGCATAGGCACCTTCACCCAGCTGTGCTGCCGTAGCTTCAGCGGCTTCAATATTGATATCTGCAATGGCAACTGTTGCGCCTTCTTCAAGATATTTTTCAGCAAAGCCGCGCCCGATACCGCGGGCAGCGCCGGTGATGAGGGCGGATTTTCCGTTCAACCTGGTCATGTCTCAATCCTTTATGATCTATTTTGGCCCGGCTTGCGCCGCCGTTCTACGCATTTTTCAATTTGTAGCTGACATTTTGCGTCCCGCCAGTGCCGAAAGCCAGAGCAGCGGTTTTTCTGTGTGATGTATCATTCATTTCGTTCGGGTTTCTCAACTGGGTTCGTCGGGCGATTGGGCAAAGGTTTTTGCGTCAGAGCGATGACCGCGCCTAAAAGTAACAGCCCTGATGCGCCCAGGAGGCTGATGCCAATGTCGTCGGTCAGGTCTCCCAATAGCCCAGCGGCATAGGGCCCAAGGGTCTGCGCTATGGCAAAAACGACGGTGAAGAGGCTAATGGCCGCGCCCCAGCTTTGTGCGGGCAAGTTTTGACGGGCGAAATTGGTCACGGCAGTTGGGGCCATAAAAACCGAAAGGCCAAAAATAATCGCAGCCAGCAATAAGGAGATATTTCCCGGAAACACGACTGGCAGCGCGGATCCCAAGGAAATGCAGGTCAAAATCATGGCCAATGGCAGGCCTGAGGCGTGGCGCGCTAGGATTGGACGCCAGACAAAGGGGGAGGCACAGATGCACAATCCCAGCAATACCCAAATAGCTGCAATGAAGCCGGCGCTGGCCGCTTGTTGCGTCATCCAGGCCGATAAAAATGTTAAAAATACGATATAGCCCAGTCCGAAGCCGGCATATCCGGCCAATTGCGCCCAAATTTGTGTGAGCTGGAGGGGGGCTGAGGCATCTGCTTGCTTCGGTGCTGGGCGTTTGAGCTTTGCAGCCGACCACAGGCATAGCGGCGAAAATAGCGCGCAAATTGCTGCTATGATAATCCAAGCTATGGGCCAGTGATCGGCTCCGAAATACCCTAAGAATAGCGGCAGGCTCGCCCCGGACACTACAATCGCCAAGCCGCCGCCCGTGCCAAACACGATGGCAATCGCCAATGCATTGCGGCGTGGATCATTTGCAAATAGGCTGGCGGCCAAAACACCGGCGGTCGAAAACGACATGGCTCCAAAAAAGCCCGCCAAAATACGCCACAGAGTTTGCCACCACAGGTCTGGGATCAACCCAGTGGACAGCAGCGCCAGATTGGTTGTGATTAATCCAAAGGAGAACAAAGAGGCCGCCGAATATCGCCCAATAAGGACCATCGTCAAAACAGCGCCCGCAATATAACCCAGAGCGTTGGCCGTGTTGAGCCATCCCGCCTGCGCATAGTTCCACCCCAAATCTGACTGCATCGCAGGCACTATCAGCCCATAGGCAAAACGGGCAAAGCCATTGGTCACGGTCACCCCAAGCGCCAGACCTGCCAGCACCAACCACGGCCGTTTGTGTAACTCTGTCACCTGGGATTATTCCTATGTCTGGTTACGTGATTGCCCTTCGACAGCTGCAAAACTTTGCCGCCATCCCACAAAGGCTAGGCGATTGCGCCTGGCGGGTCCAGCGGCGCTTGCGGAAAACCACATTGCTAAATCCTAGCTTGAGCCCTAGGTTTTGGAACAAGCGCTGGACTGGCTGGCGTTCGGGAGAGTGATATGTCGCAAACCGCAGATACCAACCGCCGCGTGGTGCTTGCCGAGCGCCCAAATGGCCTGCCGGACGCCAAAACCTTGCAGTTGCAGCATAAAACAGTGCCGCAACCCGGGGCCGGCCAGATGCTCTTGCGCACGCGTTACCTATCGCTTGACCCCTATATGCGTGGGCGTATGAATGACGCAAAGTCCTATGCGGAGCCCGTCAAATTGGGTGAGGTCATGACCGGGCAGGTGGTGGCGGAAGTCATCCAAAGCAATTGTGATGGCTATGCGGTTGGCGATCATGTGTTGGCCGGAAGCGGTTGGCAAGACTATGCACTTAGCGATGGCACGGATCTTAGCAACCTCGGCCAAGCGCCTCAAAACCCGTCTTGGTATTTGGGTATTTTGGGGATGCCGGCCTACACGGCTTATGCGGGTTTGCTTGAAATTGGCGCGCCGCAGCCGGGAGAAACCGTTGTGGTGGCCGCGGCCTCTGGGCCGGTGGGTGCGACTGTGGGGCAAATCGCTAAGATCATGGGCTGCCGCGTGGTTGGGATCGCCGGCGGTGCGGAAAAATGCGCCCATGTGGTCGATCATTTGGGCTTTGATGCCTGTTTGGACCATAAATCTGAAGCTTTTGCGGCCGATCTGAAAGACGCCTGCCCAAAGGGCGTGGATATTTACTTCGAGAATGTGGGTGGCAAAGTGCTCTACGCCGTGCTGCCGCTGTTGAATGCCTTTGCGCGCATGCCTGTGTGCGGGGTGGTGTCTTGGTATAATCTCACCGGTTTGCCCGATGGGCCTGACTTCGGTCCGGCGATCATGGGCACGATTTTGCGAATGAAGGTGAAAGTGCAAGGCTTCATCATCTATGACAGCTTTCCGCCAAGTCTGTTTCAGGATTTCATTCAGGATATGACCCGATGGCTGGACAGCGGGGAGGTGTATTATAAAGAGCAAATGATCGACGGT
>JAKMFM010000057.1 GCA_022425445.1 Planktomarina sp. | reverse complement strand
TGATATTGCTGGATGATCTCTGGAGGTGCGTTGACGGGTGGTGCTTGCTCTGGATGCGCACCAAGTCTGCGTAGTTTATCTTCGTATTTGTAATGCGTTTGTATGCGTTCTTGGCTTTCACTCAGCACCACACGACTTTCTTGCCGTTTGATCTCAAGTATGTTGAGAAACTTTGCGTGTTCTTTAACGGCTCTGCGCTCTGCCTCTCGCTTGTCTGTCGTACCCAGAGAGGCATTGTATTCTTTTATGCTTCGTCCATTCACTTTCCATATGCCAAGGACATCCGCAGGTATCCTTTTGCGGTAGTACCAAACGCCTTTCTCACCCTTTCGGTTCTTGCGCTGGTATATCTGGCTTTTATGGTGCTGCATTATGAACACCCAACACAGACAACGAAGCAGAGAAACACAAATGTGTAACACATACAGACACAATGTGTAACACAGATAATCCAGATCACATTGACTGGGTGCATTCTGTAAGTTATTATGGTGATTATCGGAGAGTTATTGGTGCCCAGAAGAGGACTCGAACCTCCACGTCCATACGGACACTAGCACCTGAAGCTAGCGCGTCTACCATTCCGCCATCTGGGCTGATGTCGATGGGGGGCGTTTAAGCGTCTGAGCGGGGCGGGTCAAGAGGGTAATTACCTTGTGGCGGCCCCTTGGCGCGCAAGTTTCGCTTGTGGTATTTCGCGGTGCGATGGTCTTCACATGGGGAATGGACTTGTCATGACGCGGTGCACGGAGTACCTCCCTTCCGGAGAGAAATACTTGGGATGTCATCATGTCTAAGCTTGTAACTATATTCGGTGGGTCAGGTTTCATTGGGCGCTATGTCGCGCGGCGCATGGCAAAGGCGGGTTGGCGGGTCCGGGTGGCCGTTCGGCGGCCGAATGAGGCGATTTTCGTCAAGCCTTATGGGGTTGTCGGTCAGGTGGAGCCGGTGTTTTGCAACATTCGTGATGATGCATCGGTGCGGCAATCATTGCGGGGAGCCGATGCTGTGGTCAATTGCGTTGGCATATTACAAGAGTCGGGGCGCAATCGTTTTGATGCGGTGCAAACAGAAGGGGCTGGGCGCATAGCGCGGTTGGCGGCTGAAGCCGGGATCGCGAAAATGGTGCATATCTCGGCCATGGGAGCGGATCTGAACAGCGAGAGTGCCTATTCCCGGTCAAAAGCGGCAGGCGAGGCGGAGGTCTTGGCGCATATGCCGTGCGCAATGATCCTGCGACCCTCCATCGTATTTGGAGCAGAGGATCAATTTTTCAACAGATTTGCCAGCATGGCGCGCTTCGGCCCGATTTTGCCCATCGTTGGTGCTGAGACGCAGTTTCAGCCTGTGTTTGTCGATGATGTGGCGCGGGCCGTAGTTCTTGGTGTGACCGGAGCTGCTGCGGGCGGTATCTATGAGTTAGCTGGGCCTGAGAAGGACAGTTTTCGTGGCCTGATGCAGCGTATGTTGGATGTCATCCAACGTCGGCGTTTGATCATAGGCTTGTCGATGTTCGTTGCGCGTTTCATGGCCACTGGCTTCGCGCTTGCAAATAAACTGAGCCTTGGCTTAGCGCCTATGCCTATCACCCGCGACCAAATACACAGTCTAAGCGTGGACAATGTGCCAAGCGGTGATTGTTTGGGCCTGGCGGATTTGCAGATCGAGCCAACGACATTGGAAAGCGTGTTGCCGGATTATCTCTGGCCCTTCCGCGTGTCAGGCCAATATGCGGATATCAAGGCCTCTGCGAAAAACCTAAAAGCCTGAAGGCCTTAAAACCCGAGCCCGCCGCTGTAGCCGATGGTGAGCAGCGTGAGGCCGAGCCCTATGCGGTAAACTACGTAGGGCGTGTAGGTGAGGCTGTTGAGCAAGCGCATCATCAGCCCTAGGGCCAAAAGGGCTGCAGCGAAGCTGAAGGCAGCAACAACCGACGCGTCGCGCAGCGGCACGGCGCCACCGATCAAATCCAAAGCGGTGAGCGCCCCGGAGGCGATAATCGTCGGGATCGACATTAGCATGGCGATTCGGGCAGCCTCTTTGCGTGTAAAACCCGCATTCAGGGCGCCGGTGATGGTGATGCCTGAGCGAGAGGTGCCCGGGATGAGTGCCACGGCTTGCCACAATCCAAGGATCCAAGCGTCTCGCAGCGTCATGTCTTGGATATGACGCGTCGTTCGCGCGCGTCGATCCATCCAGTAGAGCAAAATACCAAATACCAGCATGCTCCAGCCGATGACGGTGATGGAGCGCAGACTGTCCGACAGTCCGGTGAGTTTTAAGATTAAGCCGAGTCCCATGACCGGCAGCGTAGCCAGACTGAGCGCGACGAGCAGTCGGGCAGAGGGGCTCTCAAACTGGCCGCGCAAAACCTGCGGGATGCCTTGCGCAATGTGGCGCACATCTGGCCAGAAATAGACGATGACGGCAAATAAAGTTCCGATATGGGCGGCGACATCAATGACTGGGCCTTGATCGGGGAGCCCTGTCAGCCCGGGCAAGAGGATCAAATGTCCAGAGGAGGAGACTGGCAAAAATTCCGTTATGCCCTGAATAAGCGCGATTAATATCAAATGGTAAAGCGGCATGTTTTGTGGTCCTCTGCGATTAAAGTGACCATATACCCATGATATTTAAGCGCTAGCGTAAATATAGGTCCGATTCGGATCTAAAAATAGCTTGAAAATTGCAAAAAAATGTCGCCATATGCATTTTGTCACTTTATAGGTCACCTGTGCTGACATTATAGGGTCAAAACAACTTAAAAATATAGCGACGTCGCGAATCGAGGATGGTATGGCTGAAAATCCGATGCTTAAATTTGTGAAGATCCCACGGCTCATGCCTCAAAAGCGTGATGCGTTAGATCGGACGGATGATTTCGGCGAGATTTATGCAGAATTTTCGGAGGCCAAGGCCGCAGAGCAGGCGAGCCGGTGCAGTCAATGTGGCGTGCCATATTGCCAAACTCATTGCCCACTGCACAACAATATCCCCGATTGGCTGCGCCTGACCGCTGAGGGGCGGCTGCGCGAGGCCTATGAAATCAGTCAGGCCACCAACACATTCCCAGAGATTTGCGGCCGTATTTGCCCTCAAGATCGCTTGTGTGAGGGCAATTGCGTGATTGAGCAGTCGGGTCATGAAACGGTGACCATCGGGTCTGTTGAAAAATACATTACCGATACCGCATGGGCTGAAGGGTGGGTGCAACCGATCACACCCGCCGCGACCCGCGAAGAATCTGTCGGCATCATCGGCGCAGGTCCAGGCGGATTGGCCGCGGCCGATATGCTGCGCCGCGCTGGTGTGCAGGTCACAGTCTATGATCGCTATGACCGCGCGGGAGGGCTTTTGACCTATGGTATACCTGGATTTAAGCTCGAAAAAGATGTGGTGATGCAACGCGTGGCCCAGCTTGAGGAGGGCGGCATCAAAATCGTAACCAACTGCAATGTCGGCGTTGACATCAGCTTTGAGGAGATCCGCAGCAGACATGATGCGGTGATTGTCGCCACGGGTGTTTATAAGTACCGCGATTTGGCAGGGCCGGGCTCGGGAGCAGAAGGCATTGTGAAAGCCATTGACTATTTGACCGCTAGCAACCGCCATGGCTTCGGTGACAATGTACCTGAATTTGAAGATGGCAGATTGAATGCGGCCGGCAAGCGGGTTGTGGTAATTGGCGGCGGAGATACGGCCATGGATTGCGTGCGGACAGCAATCCGGCAAGGCGCCACCTCTGTTAAATGCCTATACCGCCGCGACAAAGCAAACATGCCGGGATCTCTGCGGGAGACTCAAAACGCTGAGGAAGAGGGCATTGAATTTGTTTGGCTGACGGCGCCCAATGGGTTCGTTGGCAATCCGGTGACTGGGGTTAACGTGCAAAAAATGCGTTTGGGCCTGCCGGATGCGACAGGACGTCAAAGCCCAGAGGTGATTGATGGGGCCGATTATGTGGAACCTGCGGATTTGGTGGTCAAAGCTTTGGGGTTTGAGCCCGAAGATTTACCACAGCTTTGGGGCGTAGAGGGTCTGGAGGTGACGCGCTGGGGTACAATCCGGGCGGATTTTGAAACCGGCCAAACCAAGCTACCGGGTGTTTATGCGGTGGGTGACATTGTCCGCGGCGCCTCTCTTGTGGTTTGGGCCATTCGCGACGGCCGCGACTGCGCAGCCGCGATTCTAGCACAGCTTGACAAGGCCCAATCCATAGCCGCTGAATAAGCGTCTGCGTGGATCTGGAGCATTACGACATTACGATGTCCTGCCTGGGCATTTAAGGAGATGAGCATGACAAAATTTGATGCAAACTGGGTGAAAGCGGAAGAAGCCAAGCGCAAGCATATGGCTGAAAATGGCCTTTACTCTGAGGCGGAAGAGCACGCCAGCTGCGGCGTGGGGCTTGTAGTCTCCATCGATGGGACGCCAAGTCGCAAAGTGGTTCAGGCCGGTATTGACGCGCTAAAAGCGGTTTGGCACCGCGGTGCTGTCGATGCAGATGGCAAGACCGGCGACGGAGCTGGCATCCATGTGCAAATCCCTGTGCCATTCTTCTATGATCAAATTGAACGCACCGGTCATACGCCGCGCATGGATGAGCTGATGGCCGTCGGCCAGGTGTTCTTGCCGCGTACTGATTTTGGGGCCCAAGAAACCTGCAGGACGATTGTGGAAACAGAAGTTTTGCGCATGGGGTACTATATCTACGGCTGGCGCCATGTGCCGGTGAATGTTACCTGTTTGGGCGAAAAAGCCAATGCTACGCGACCTGAAATTGAACAGATCTTGGTGTCCAATTCCAAAGGTGTCGATGAAGAAACGTTTGAGCGCGAGCTTTATGTCGTTCGTCGCCGGATTGAAAAAGCTGCACAAGCTGCAGGAATCTATGGCCTTTACCTGGCCAGCCTGTCTTGCCGTTCGATTATCTACAAAGGCATGTTTCTGGCGGAGGATATGTCGGAATTCTATCCAGATTTGAAAGATGAACGATTCGAGTCCGCCTTTGCTTTGTATCACCAGCGCTATTCGACCAATACGTTCCCGCAGTGGTGGCTGGCGCAGCCTTTCCGCATGTTGGCCCATAATGGCGAAATCAATACGCTGAAAGGCAACAGTAATTGGATGAAGAGCCATGAGATCCGCATGTCTTCTGATGCTTTTGGAGATATGGCCGAAGATATCAAGCCAGTGATTCCAAGCGGGTCTTCGGATTCGGCGGCGCTGGATGCGGTGTTTGAAATGTTGGTGCGCGCGGGGCGCAATGCGCCGATGGCCAAAACTATGCTGGTGCCGGAAAGCTGGTCAAAGCAAGCGGTGGACCTGCCGAAATCTTGGCGTGATATGTATTCTTACTGCAATTCCGTTATGGAGCCCTGGGATGGACCGGCCGCCCTTGCAATGACAGATGGCCGCTGGGTCTGCGCCGGATTGGATCGCAATGGTCTAAGGCCCATGCGCTATTTGGTGACGGGCGATGGTTTGCTGATTGCGGGCTCGGAGGCCGGGATGGTCACCGTTGATGAAGCCAATGTGAAAGAAAAAGGCGCGCTGGGCCCAGGGCAGCTTTTGGCGGTCGATATCGTTGAGGGCCGTTTGTATCATGACACTGAAATGAAAGATATGCTGGCCGCCAGCCAAGATTTCAGCGCATGGGTTGGCAAAATCAATGAGCTGGACGACGACCTGGCCAAAGCGGTGGAAAAACCGATGTTTAAGGGCGCAGATTTGCGCCAGCGCCAGATTGCAGCGGGCTACACCATTGAGGAGCTCGAACAAATCTTGGCGCCCATGGCCGAGGATGGCAAAGAGACCTTGGCCTCGATGGGCGATGACACGCCCTCGGCGGTTCTAAGTGAAAAATATCGCCCGCTCTCACATTTCTTTCGGCAAAACTTTAGCCAGGTGACCAATCCCCCGATTGATAGCCTGCGCGAGTTTCGGGTCATGAGCTTGAAAACACGCTTCGGCAATCTGAAAAATGTGTTGGATGAGAGCAGTGCGCAGACCGAAATTTTGGTGCTGGACTCGCCCTTTGTCGGCAATGTGCAATTTGATCGCTTGTTGGAAAATTTCAACGCGCCGATGGTAGAGATCGATTGTACCTTCCCAACTGGTGGCGCTCAGGGGGAATTGCAAAAGGCCCTCAACCGTATTCGGTCAGAAGCCGAAGATGCTGTACGCTCGGGGGCCGGGCATTTGGTTTTGACCGATCAGCATGCTTCAGAAACCTCCGTTGCCATGCCGATGATTTTGGCGACCAGCGCGGTGCATTCATGGTTGACCCGTAAGGGGCTGCGCACCTTCACCTCGCTCAATGTGAGGTCTGCAGAATGTATTGATCCGCATTATTTTGCCGTATTGATTGGTTGTGGTGCGACGGTCGTGAATGCCTATTTGGCCGAAGACAGCCTAGCCGATCGAATTGATCGTGGCCTGCTTGAGTGTTCTTTGACAGAGGCCGTGGCGCGATATCGCTCGGCAATTGATCAGGGTTTGTTGAAGATCATGGCAAAGATGGGGATTTCGGTCATTTCTTCTTACCGGGGCGGTCTGAACTTTGAGGCTGTTGGCCTGTCGCGTGCCATGTGTGCTGAGTATTTCCCCGGAATGACATCGCGAATTTCTGGTATTGGTGTGGTGGGTATTCAGCGCAAAGCAGAGTCTATTCACGCATCAGCCTATACTGCGGCCTCAGATGTTCTGCCAATTGGCGGATTTTACAAGGCGCGCCGCTCCGGCGAAAAACACGCGTGGGAAGCGCAAACGATGCATTTGCTGCAATCGGCCTGTGACCGTGGCAGCTTTGAGATGTGGAAAAATTATTCGGCTAAATTGCAAGCCAACCCACCGATCCACCTGCGGGATCTGCTGGCGATTAAACCCTTGGGGGCAGCAATTTCTGTGGATGAGGTGGAAAGCATTACCTCAATCCGCAAGCGGTTTGTTACTCCTGGCATGTCCCTGGGTGCTCTGAGCCCAGAGGCGCATAAGACACTCAATGTGGCAATGAACCGGATCGGCGCCAAGTCTGACAGTGGTGAGGGTGGAGAAGATCCGGCGCATTTCCTGCCGGAACCCAATGGGGATAATCCTTCTGCGAAGATCAAACAGGTGGCGTCAGGCCGCTTTGGAGTCACGGCAGAATATCTCAACCATTGCGAAGAATTGGAAATTAAAGTCGCGCAGGGCGCCAAGCCCGGCGAGGGCGGACAACTGCCTGGGATGAAAGTCACGGATCTTATTGCGCGTTTGCGTCATTCGACCAAAGGTGTGACTTTGATCAGCCCACCGCCCCATCACGATATCTATTCGATCGAAGATTTGGCGCAGCTGATTTACGATCTCAAACAGATCAACCCGCGCTGTAAGGTGACTGTGAAATTGGTGGCCGCCTCTGGTGTTGGCACCATTGCCGCCGGTGTGGCGAAGGCTGAGGCCGATGTGATTTTGATATCTGGCCATAACGGCGGCACCGGCGCTTCTCCGGCGACATCGATCAAATTTGCGGGGCTGCCTTGGGAAATGGGTCTGACTGAGGCACATCAGGTTTTGGCGATGAACAACCTGCGCGAGCGGGTGACATTGCGCACCGATGGCGGCTTGCGCACGGGTCGTGACATCGTGATGGCGGCGATGATGGGTGCGGAAGAATACGGCATCGGTACAGCCGCTCTGATCGCGATGGGCTGCATCATGGTGCGGCAATGCCAATCCAATACCTGCCCTGTGGGGGTTTGCACGCAAGATGAAGCTCTGCGGGGCAAGTTTACCGGGTCGGCCGATAAAGTTGTCAATTTGATCACCTTCTACGCGCAAGAAGTGCGTGAGATTTTGGCCAGCATTGGCGCGCGCTCAATGGACGAGGTGATTGGTCGTGCTGATTTGCTCAGCCAAGTGTCGCGCGGATCTGCGCATTTGGACGATTTGGACCTTAATCCGCTATTGATTACGGTCGATGGTGCCGATCAGATAGCCTATGATCGCCATAAGCCGCGCAACGCTGTGCCAGATACATTGGATGCGCAGATCGTCACAGACGCGGCGCGCTTCTTGCAAGATGGTGAGAAGATGCAACTGCAATATGCGGTGCAAAACACCTCTCGTTCGATTGGCACAAGGGTGTCGAGC
>JAKMFM010000054.1 GCA_022425445.1 Planktomarina sp. | reverse complement strand
CAAAAATTTTGACCCGCTCTGCTGGTACATGCACTTCTTTGATACCCGACAGGTGGTCAATTGATCCGTTGGTGTCAGTCTTGAAAACAAGATTGGTGCCTTCGCACTTTGCGTGCAACAAAGCCTCGGAACCAAGCGGTTCTACCAGATCAAGCTCTATAGGCAGAACCGAGGTGTCCGCGCCAGCTTGCAATGTCACATCTTCGGGGCGAATCCCTACGACAACCTTGCGCCCGACGTTATCAGCTATCGCTGCATTCAGTTTAATTTGGACACCGTCAATCTCGGCGCCGTTTTCGTTTAGAATTCCATTGAGCTGATTCATCGGTGGAGACCCAAGGAAACCGGCCACGAATGTGTTAGCTGGGTTCATGAACAGTTCCATCGGTGTGCCGACTTGTTCAATCCTACCATCGTTCATGACGACAATGCGATCCGCCAAAGTCATTGCTTCGACTTGATCGTGGGTCACATAGATCGAGGTTACGCCAAGACGATTGTGCAAACGTCGAATTTCAGCACGCATTTGGGTACGCAACTTGGCATCAAGGTTGGACAGAGGTTCATCAAACAAGAATACCTTCGGATGGCGAACAATTGCGCGACCCATTGCAACGCGCTGTCGTTGCCCTCCGGAAAGTTCTGCGGGCTTGCGATGCAAATACTCTGTTAGTTCCAAGATTTCTGCGACTTCAGAAATTTGCTTTTCAATTTCTGCTTTTGGCATTTTGCGGATGCGTAGACCGAACGCCATGTTGTCAGCAACGTTGAGGTGTGGGTAAAGCGCATAGTTTTGGAAAACCATAGCTACATCGCGATCCTTTGGAGCGATCCGGTTCACGACTTTTTCGTGAATGGATACTTCGCCGTCAGAAATCTCCTCTAGACCGGCAATCATGCGAAGCGTCGTTGACTTTCCACAACCGGACGGGCCAACAAGAACGACAAATTCCTTTTCTGCTATGCTTAAATCGATGCCATGAACGACCTGAACAGCACCGTAGGCTTTGACGATTCCATTTAATTTAACGCCGGACATGGTCCCTCCCAAAAAGCGATGTGAGTGAAACTGCCCAGGTTTTGCAGGGTCTTGATTCGCATCGCCTTCAACTGGCATACTAGTAATTATTCTAGTATGCCAGTCTTGATTTTTGAAATTTATATTGTAATTGCTGAACACAGACTAAATAAGCGGCGCACGCACCCGCTGGAGGTATAGACATGGCACAACTTGCGCAGATAGGCGAACGTCGCACAATTGTGGATGATATTTATGATCATCTGCATGCTGAAATTTCGTCGTTACGTTTAAAGCCTGGTGACCGAATTTCAGAGGCTGACATCGCGTCTCAATTCGGTGTGTCTCGCCAACCTGTTCGAGATGCATTCAGCCGTTTGGCAAATCAAGATTTGTTGTTGATCCGACCCCAACGTGCAACCGAAGTGCGTCGCTTTTCCATGCGAGAAATTGAGAAGTCGCGTTTTGTACGATCCGCCGTTGAGAAGGAAGTTCTGCGCTGCGCGGCCGGTTATTGCGACGAAATCGGCGCGGCAAGGTTAGACGCTGAGCTAGAGAAACAGGCTCACACAATGGCGGTGGGCGATTTCGACAGCTTTGGCGCATTGGACTACGCTTTCCATAAAACGCTTTGCGAAATTGCGAAGGCGGATTTTGCTTTTGATATTATTCTAACTGAAAAACCCAAAGTCGATCGGCTCTGCCTGTTGGGATTGGTCAGCGAAGATCATATGCCTGAGCTGGTGGACGATCACACGGCAATTGCGTCGGCTGTTAAATCGAACGATCCGCTGAAAGCGATCGAAGCTGGCATTCGGCATCTGTCGCGGCTGGATGAAACCATCACGCGCATATCAGCGACCAACGCGAATTATTTTGAGCCGGTCTAGCGACACATTGACGACACCTGGCGCTGCGGCCGTTTTTCATTTGGCATGGCCGATGATACTGAAAGCCGTGTTTCTTCATGGAACAGTCGTAGTTGATGGCCTCTTGGTTGCCCCGTTAGGCGAAATCGCGATTGCAGCGATGGGCGTCGCCGCAGCTGTCGGCGGCATAGTTCTGGGTTTCATTTTTGCCTTTTCCCATGCGATGCAAATTCGATCAGCACAGGCTTTTGGCGCCGACAACGGAGTATTTCAAAAGTCAGTCCTTTTTACCGGAACCACGATTGGCATGTTTCTGGGCCTGATGGGGGTGATACTCATTGCAATATTTGGGAAATTCGCAATCGCAAGCCTGGCGTCCAACGAACACGTGGCCGCTGAGGCATGGGCATACCTTAGCATTTTTACAATTTTCATTCTCGGACAATCCGTAAGTCAGCCCGTGGTATCATATTTCAACGGCTGTGGGCGTGCGAAAATTCCTTTGATCGGGTATTGTATCTCAGTCCCCATAAATATTGTCAGCAGCTATGCCCTGATTTTTGGCGTTTGGGGGGCCCCGGAGCTGGGCGTGGCTGGCGCAGCGCTGGGCAGTGCCTTGGCGATTATCGCCCAAACGATTTACTTGGTGGCCCAGCTTGTCCGGATTGAGGGGCATCTGCGCAGGGTTGTGGGGTGGCACAATGGCACTTTCTTGCAAACTTTGACCAATCTAATTACGTTTTCAATCCCAATTGGTGCAACCTTCGTCAGCGCAATTTTTGCATCGCACGTCTGTGTCTTAATTTACGCAAAAATGACCCTTCCTGCGTTTGCAGCTCTGACCCTGATTGTGCCTTGGAACATGTTGGCAGGGCAAATCAGCATGCAATGGACACAAGCAACCGGGATCATCGTCGCCCACCTATTGGGAAATCGGACAAAGGACACTGTATTGGCAAGCTTTCTCAACATGGCTTGGAGGTATGCGTTCGTAGCAGCGGGAATTGTGTCCGCCATTTTTTTGGTCATGTGTTTGTCAGTCGACGAAATTTATCCAAAATTAGAGGCTGAAACGCGCGCGATCATTTTTGGCTTTCTGCCGCTTCTGATCCTGAGCCAACCGCTGCGCGCAACCAATGCAATCTGTGGCAATGTCCTGCGGGCAAGTGGCGACACAATCTATGTCATGCATATATTCATTTGGTCACAATGGGCATTTCGTGTACCTTTGACAGCGCTATTTGTACTTTACTGGGACCTTTCGGCATTTTGGGTTCTGTCTTTGTGGCTGGCGGAAGAAGTCGTAAAGTTCCCTGCGTTTCATCGGCGTTTACTGCAAGGCCATTGGAAACACGCTGTCGTAGACTGATAGAGTGCAATTTGATGACATTGATCGGAGGTGGGTTTTGAAAATAACAGGAGCGAAGGTCTATGTCGGCGGCCCAGGGAAAAACTATGTGACCCTAAAAATAATGACAGACCAAGGCATCTACGGCCTCGGTGACGCTACGTTGAACAATCGCGAAACTTTACCCGCAGCTTATTTGCAAGATTACCTTATTCCAAACCTGATCGGGATGGACCCGCGTACCAGCGAAGATATATGGCAATTTTTTTATCGAGGTGCCTACTTCAGGGGTGGCCCTATTGCGATGGCCGCATTCGGTGCCATCGATATGGCCCTCTGGGACATTAAAGGTAAGCTGGCCGGGATGCCGCTCTATCAGCTTTTCGGTGGAAAAAGTCGCGATGGTGCGATGGTTTATGCGCATGCAACCGGTGCGGACCTACCTGATCTAATGGAGTCCGTGACACATTACATCGAACAAGGATATCAAGCCGTTCGCGTTCAATGTGGCATTCCAGGAATGCCCACGGCCAGTTATGCCGTCCCCGCCGCAAAGGGAGGCAAAGGTGATTTTATTACTGACTTTGGGGGCATTCGACCCAAAACTGAAATCTGGGACACCGACAAATATATGCGGTACATGCCAAACGCTTTGGCGGAAGTCCGCCAGTGTTTTGGACCAGATCTAAAAATTCTACACGATGTCCATCACAGATTGCTGCCTCGAGAAGCCGCCGAATTCGCAAAGGCAGTTGAACCCGTTGGTCTTTATTGGCTGGAGGACCCTACTCCAGCCGAAAATCAAGACGCGCTACGCCTCATTCGGCACCATTCCACAACACCCATAGCAATTGGAGAAGTCTTCAATTCGATCTGGGATTGCAACAAGTTGATCGAAAACGAGTTGATTGATTTTATCCGTATCGCAGTCACCTATGCTGGCGGGATTACCCCTGTTAAACGGATCGTCGATCTGGCAGGCATGCACCACGTCAAGACTGGCTTTCATGGCGCTCCAAGCCATTCCCCAATATCAATGGCAGCTCAGGCGCATTTGAATACTTGGGCTCCCAACTTTGGGATCCAAGAATATCTCGTGCTTGGAACACCAGAATGCGACGCCATGTTCCCTTCAGAACACAGGATTCAGGGCGGAATGTTCTTTGTTAGCGATGCGCCGGGTCTGGGTGTGGATTTTGACGAGCATGAAGCAACGAAATATGAATACGTCCCAGGCTCACACCCAATCGTGCGCCTAAAAGACGGCACACTTTGGAACTATTAGGCCGGAGGTCGAGCTCTGCTCATTACGACGTCGTAACCTCCAATGTGGGCGTGGCTCAAGCGCCGGCACGCACGTCAAAACCCCCATCGCACCCCGCTGCAACCGTGCTGATTCGAACAGTCCCGTCGCAACGCCTATCGGTTGCGTGTTCCTGAGCCTCCTCTGTCGTTTCGAAGATGCTCTAAGTCATCGATTACACCGGCAAAGCCAGATTTGTGGTGAGAACGGCCGTTGTGCCCAGCACGGCACTTATAATTAACCATTCAACCGCGATGGATTGGGACAGATGGCGCGCTGCGGATGGATCACCCGAGCGGAGCGCAGGAACGAACCGAAATTTGTTTGCAGCCGCAAGCGCCAGAAGCAAGCCGAGCAGTAGCAGTTTGACGATCAATGCCCGCCCGTAGTCCGTTTCTATAAGCGCTGCTAAGGAGCCAGCCAGATGGTAACTCATGTAGACACCAGCGACAATCAGCCCGGGAACAGTCACAGACGCCGTGACACCAAACTGATAGCCAACAGCCGCAGCATCAGCAAAACTGCTGACAGATGATGCCAAACGTCGAAGGGGTGTCAAAATGCCAATCCACAGCGCAATTGCTAAAAGGTGTATCATTAATGTGATGTCTAAAAGCAAAGCCCCACGATCAGCGATATGCCCGACTTGACCAAAAGATCCAACGGCAATGACGCCGCCTAATATGGAAATCCAGACCCCAATGCGCCCAAGGAATAAACCAAGGATAAGAAGACCTAGGCCCAAAATACGCGCCATGAACGCCGTCCCAACCGGCGTCGCCCATAAGAGGCCGAGCATTTCGGGATCCACCATACCGCTGGCGTCACCGGTTAGGTTGGCACCGCGCAGCAAAAACGCAAAAATCGTGGCCAGTAGCCCGAGAGCCGCAAATACCGCAGCCAAACCATTCGTGTGATCCAGCCCAAATAGCCGTGTCGCCAATACCGTTCCCGTTGCCGTTAAAACACCAAGATAAAGTGTAAATTTCGTGATGATGGCCGCCAGACCAAAAAGATCGAGCATCATTGTTTTACAGTGAAACTGAATTTGCCATTCAAGGCATGACCATCCGCGCCAAGCCCGCGCCACTCAACAACATAAGTTCCCGGCCCCATATCTTCCATGGGTACGGCAAATTCTTGCGTAAAGGTTTTTTGTCCAGCTAGATTCAGGTTGATTGCCCGACTGCCGTCATGAGACAGTGTGACCCGCGTCAGGCGAATATCACCTTTGAAGTCCATCAAAACTTCAGCTGGCAGTTCCGACAGGATTGCCTCATTGGTCGGTATCGTACCGTCGAGGGGGGAATGCGCAAAGGCAGTTGTTGCCCAAATCGCAATAATCCCTGCGTATAGACCAGTTTTCATGTTCAATCCCTGCCGTTTGTGCTCTTGAAAAAGGATCAAATGATCCCATTGGCACGCTGTAATTCTCGTATATAGGCGATGATCATGGTCACATCACCACGCGTCAAGCCTTCTATTGCTGGCATATTGCCAAACGGCCAGTGGTGGGCCCGAACACCCAATGAAACGGCCCGCTGAAAACTCTCATCAGCGTGATGGCTTGGCTCGTAAATCTTATGAATTAAAGGCGGTGCGATCCCTTCGGTGCCCGCTGCATTTGCGCCGTGGCAATTCGCGCATTTTGCCTCAAAGCCAATTTTGCCGATCTGAGCGTTCTGTGACAGGTTGTCCGGCAAAGAAACCCTGGCCAGTGGCGCAGCTTCTGCGCTTGCAACATGGTCAAAAGCACTCGTTTTTTGCCCAACTGGCCATAATAAATAGCCAAGGATCCCAGCAACAACACCTGCGGAAATTATGATGGTCAGTTTCTTAAGTTGCTTTGCTTTCCTCTGTTTTGCATGAGTTCGATTTCTATGGATCGCGTTTCAAGAAAAGTTATCACGCCTTTGGCTTGTTGGCTAGGCTTGCCCAGTGCTTCGCTTTTGGCTTCATCATCGCTATTGCCGGCTAAGGTCAAACCAGCACAACCTCCGTGCCCCATTGATCACAGCCTTCCTGCAAGTTCCCAGGCAGAGGCGCATCGGTGAAAAGTTTGTTTACATCTTGCAAAGAAAAAATCTTTAGCGGTGCTGTGCGCTTGAACTTCAGATGGTCTGCGACCACCATGACATGCCGTGACTGCTTCAGGGCGGTTTGACTGACCATAATCTCGTGGTTATCAAAATCGAGCAAATCCCCATCGAGATCGATCGCCGAACAGCCCAAAATTGAGAAGTCAAATTTGAAATTCTTGATCAGCTCTGCCGTAAGCTCCCCAACCAATCCCCCATCAGACCGGCGCAACACCCCCGCAGTTAGAATAATTTTACAACTGGCATTGGCCGCCAAAATATTGGCGGTGTTCAGATTGTTGGTCACAACCATAAGGTTTTCATGGTCCAGAAGCTGTTGCGCCACTGCTTCGGTACTGGTTCCGATATTCAAAAAAATAGACGCACCGTTTGGGATGAATTTTGCGCAGGCTTTCGCAATGGCGGTCTTACCGCGCGCATTGAGACGTCGCCGTTGTTGATAGACAATATTGACCACACCCGAGGGGATGACAGCGCCCCCATGCACCCGCTCCAATTGCCCCGCCCCTGTCAACTCTGCCAGATCACGGCGAATGGTTTGCACCGTGACCCCATAGCGTTTGGACAGCCCCTCAACGGTGACTTTTCCCTCTTTGCGGGCCAGCCCTAATATTTCGCGATGCCTAAAATTTGAAGCCAAACGTCTGTTCCCACCCGCTCATCTGTCTTATTGTGCGAGCCTTAACGCCCGAATGTTGCCCCGATAATCAACTCTGCGGCGCGGGCGTCAAGATTAAAGCAACATAAACGAACATAATGCATGACCTTTTAAGAAAAAATTCATCCAAAAAACCAAATACGAAAACAAACGAACATTCGTTATTGATACAATTGCAATGATGATGATAGGACACCAAACGAAAATACCGAAACAATGGAGCGAATGTGAGCCAAACCAATACAAAGGACATCGTCGATCTGTTCGTGATTGGCGGCGGCATCAACGGGTGCGGTATTGCGCGCGATGCAGCCGGGCGCGGACTGAGTGTCGAACTTGCCGAAATGAACGACTTGGCTTCGGAAACCTCATCCGCTTCAACGAAACTGTTTCACGGAGGGCTGCGATATCTTGAATATTGGGAGCTGCGGCTTGTACGCGAGGCGCTCGTTGAGCGTGAAACCCTGCTCAAAGCCATGCCCCATATTTCCTGGCCTATGCGGTTTGTGCTCCCCTATCATCAAGATATGCGATTTGAGAGCAGCACACCCACCTCAAAACTTCTCAATGCCCTCATGCCCTGGATGAAAGGCCGTCGCCCGGCTTGGCTCATTCGCTTCGGTCTATTTCTGTATGATACGCTCGGCGGAAGACAAATTTTGCCCTCCACCCGAGCGATCGATTTGCGGAGCGGACCAGAAGGTGTGCCTTTGAAAGATCATTTTACAAAAGCCTATGAATATTCAGACTGTTGGGTCGAGGACAGCCGTTTGGTTGTCTTAAACGCCCGCGATGCAGCAGCGCGTGGCGCGCGCATCAACACCCGAACTAAAGTCACCCGGGCAAAGCAAGTGGACGGCATTTGGCACGTCACACTGCAAGACTGCTCCAGCGGCACCAGCCGTATTGCCTATGCGCGGTTTTTGGTCAACGCAGGCGGGCCCTGGGTTGAAAACATCATTCACAACACCGTTGGCCTTGATCCCAAAGAGGGCATACGTCTGGTGCGGGGCAGTCACATCATTACACGCAAGCTCTACGATCACGACAAATGCTATTTTTTCCAAGGGGAAGATGGTCGGATCATTTTCACAATTCCCTATGAATCTGATTTTACCTTGATTGGCACAACCGATGTGGACCACCAAGATCTCGCCGAAAAACCGATCTGCGGACCTGAGGAGCGAGACTACTTGCTGCAATTTGCCTCCACATATCTCAAAGTACCCGTCACCGCTGAGGATGTGGTGGCGACCTACTCAGGCGTGCGACCGCTCTACAATGACGCGGCCAGCTCCGCTACGGCCGCAACGCGGGACTATGTGTTGAAGCTGGATGAAACCGCCGGGGCGCCACTGTTGAACATATTCGGCGGGAAAATTACAACCTACCGCAAACTCGCCGAGCAGGCATTGCAGCAAATTTCTGAGCATATACCGCAGATGGGACGAGCTTGGACAGCAGGGGTGGCTCTGCCCGGAGGTAATTTTCCAGTGGATGGGGCGGGCGAAACCATCCACCAGCTGACCGCAAGATTTCCTTTCTTGACGGCGCGTTGGGCGAAAAGATTGGTGAAAGCCTATGGAAACGAGGCTTTTGATGTCTTAGGCGCGGCCAATCGCGCCACAGATTTAGGGGAAGATTTTGGGGCCACTTTGACGGCACGCGAAGTTGCGTGGCTGATGGACAAGGAATTTGCGCAGACCGCAGAAGACGTGATCTTGCGCCGCAGTAAGTTGGGCCTGCGCCTCACCGATGCGCAGATTGAGAGATTGCAAAGCTGGATGCATAGCCGATTGGATGCATCCCCGGCCGCGCAAGCAGGCTCGCATGATTAAGGGCAAACTATGCCTGTAGCGCGATAAACTGTTGGTCTTTGCCGGAGGAAAGCAAGCCACCGTCGCATCGCGGCTGAACAGGGCGCTTGTCTATTGCGGGCTGATAGATCATTTTGGATCTATGATTAAGACACAAAGTCAACGCCTGGCACTGGTCATAGTCCTATGTACCGCGGCCCATGTCTCTGCCGAAGCGATTGATTTTTCTGACGGTTGGAGTGAACAGCGCTTTTCTGTGTTTTCCAGCAACGAATTTGAGCCAAGCGGAGAAACCTTGCATATTCGTTCGGACGGCACCGTCTCAATGTTTTGGAACCGTCTGCCCTCTGCACTTTCGCACAGCACTCAAACGCAGTGGGATTGGGAGGTCACCGCGTCGGTACCGCCCACAGACCTCACACTCAGAGGTGGTGACGATCGAAACTTATCCGTTTATTTCATGTTCATGCCTGAGGACTCCCGGCCAAAGGCAAATGCTAAACTCACGGCATTGCTGGGCAATACCCACGCGCGCGTATTAATGTATGTTTGGGGTGGAAAACATATGCGCGGAGAAATATTGCCAACCCCCTATTTGAATGAGCTCGGCAGGACATTTATTTTGCGACCGGCCGGCACCGGACAGGCAAGCGAGCGGGTCAACCTGAAAACGGATTTCCAACGGGCCTTTGGCACTGAGCCAACGCGTCTGATCGGCATTGCCATTTCAGCCGATAGCGATGACACCGATACCAAGATTAGGGCGCGCGTCTCGAATATGCGCATCGGAAAGGCGCGTTGAGCGCGTTAGGGTAAAGCTTAAACGCATCCGACAGGCACAGAGTCATCCATGCGCCCTGCATCCCCGATTTCACCCCGAAGCGGGCGCAAAGGCTCGGGTGAAATCAGTGAGTTCAGGGCAAAGATTAGCCCGGATTTTGTGCCAAAAACTCTTTCATGCGCGTCAGAGCACGCGTGATATTTTCCTGACTGTTGGCATAGGAAATACGAATGTATCCCTCTCCAAGCGTGCCGAAATCCGGCCCGCCAATCGTGGCAACACCGGTTTGCTCAAGCAGCTCACTAGCCAAAACCTTAGCTTTCCAGCCGGTTTGCGAGACATTGGGAAAAGCATAGAAGGCACCCTTCGGCGTGATACAAGAGACTCCCGGCATATCGTTCAGCTGCGTGACCACCGATTTGCGCCTGGCGTCGAATTGCGCCACCATCTCACCCACTGCGGTTTGCGGACCCGTTAAGGCCTCCAATGCTGCATATTGCGCCGGAGCATTGACGCAAGACCATGCATTCACGGCCAATTTTCGGGCCATATTATACAATCTATCCGGCCAAATCGAATAGCCCAGCCGCCAACCCGTCATCGCGTATGTTTTTGACCATCCATTGAGGACAATCAACCGGTCGCGAATTTCAGGATAGCTCAACAGGCTGACATGTTGCTCCCCATCATAGAGCATTTGGTCATAAATTTCGTCGGACAGGATCGCAACATCGGGATAGTCTGCAAGACCGGCAACCAATTTGTCGATTTCTGCCTTGGGTGTAATGCCACCGCAGGGGTTGGCTGGGGAGTTGAGGATAATCAACCGTGTGTTGGGGCCGATCAGCTTCAATGTCTCCTCCGCAGAGAAAGCAAACCCATTTTCCTCGCGGATCGGAATGGCAATGGGCGTAGCGCCAGTATATTCAATCATTGAACGGTAAATCGGGAAGCCCGGATCAGGATATAATATCTCTCCGCCTGTTTCACCGAACATCAAGATGGCGGTGAACATCGTCACCTTCCCGCCCGGCACGACAAGCACATTGGCCGGGCTCACTTCTGTGTGATATCGGCGATGAAGATCGGCACTGACCGCTTCGCGCAGCGGCAAAATTCCAGTGGCGTCCGTGTAGCCATGATGCCCATCGCGCAGAGCTTTGACCGCCGCCTCAACGATATTCTCAGGCGTTGGAAAATCCGGCTGGCCGATCCCAAGGTTGATCACATCCATGCCACCAGCCGCCAAAACCCCAGCGCGGCCCAAAACGGCAAACGCATTTTCTTCACCGATTCTATCGAAATTTGAAACTGTCTTCATGTTTAACCCTTTATGTCCCTTGGCGTGATATACGGGCGGACCGCTTTGGCGACAAGGATGTGATCGCATTGGCCAAAATGTCCAGCGTCTTGATGCGCCATTCATGCGCAAAAGCGCACAGCTTGCACTTGCGCGTGAATTTTGTAGCCCGGCATACAAATCTTATGCACGATAGAGCCCATGCTCCACACCACGCTTACAAGACAAAGGCGCTATGATGCCTGAACCTCGCTCTATGATTTAGTGGCGCCCTGGCCAGCGCGGCGGCCAAATACGGCACCAGACGTCAAACCTGAGCCGCCGGGATAGCCGGCATAGAAAACACCACCAACAATTTCACCGCAGGCAAACAATCCTTTAATGTCCTCTCCGCCATCTGTCAGCACCCTACCCTCCAAATCCACCTTCAATCCACCATAGGTGAAGGTGATGCCGCCTGTGACCGGATACGCATAGAAAGGTCCTTGATCCAAGGTTTGTGCCCAATTGGATTTCGGAAGATCAAGGCCAATCGTGGCCTTGCCATCCAAAGCTGTCGGATCAAAAACCGTCGCTTGATCCACGGCCGCGTTATAGCGTGCAATGGTTTCGCTTGCGGCCGCCGCATCCACACCGCTCATCTGCTCTATCAGATCATCCAGCCGATCGGCTTTGACAAAATGCGCGTCTTCAAAACGGTACTCATCATAGAGCAGATCATAGGTCTTGCTGTCAAAAACCTGCCAAGCAAATTGGCCGGGCTGTTCTAGGATGGCCGCGCCATATTGCGCATAGGTGTAATTGCGGAAATTGGCGCCCTCGTCCACAAAACGCGCCCCATCGGCATTGAGCATGACTCCAAGAAAGTAGGAGATCTTGCGATAATTCTTGCGCTCGCCCGGCGGCAAGTCAAGATTCCCAAAATCGGCCATATGCAGATCCATTGGCGTCGCGTGGCACCCCGCGTAAAGCCCATAATCCGCAGCGCCAAGTTCCACTGCCATAAGCAGACCATCACCCGTGTTATGCGGGGTCCCCCGCACTTTCGCCGCGGCCCAATTTTCGCCCATATGCTTAACGCGCAGCGCATCATTGGCCTCAAAGCCACCGCAAGCTAGGATGACGGCATCCGCCAGCATATGCTCCTCGCCCATTTGCACACCCCGAACGTGGCCCGCCTCAGTGATCAAACCGGTCACCGCACTGTTGTAGCGCACCGTTCCCCCGAGCCGCTCAACAGCCGCCAATTCCATATCAAACAAGCCAACGCCCTCATTCTCTGCCGCCAATGTCAGGCCGCCCCAAAAGACATGCCGGCCCGCTTTTTCAAAACTCTGGCGGCTATAGATGGGTTCGAATTTGACCCCATGCGAGGCCAACCAGCGCATGGTCGCCCCGGACTGATGGACCAGCGCCTCCTGCTCCTCAGACAAAGGTCGCCCGTCGTTAAATCCCAACAGGTCTTGGGCAAATTTTTCAGTCGTATAGCTGCCAAAATCAGCATTCTTCACCCGTGGATCATCCGGGTTGCGCAGCAGAGGTATCAGATCATCAGCGCCATCATAGGCAAAACGCATCGCACCAGCGGTGTATTTTGTATTGCCTCCCGACAGAGATTTATCGGCTTTTTCGAGCAACGTAACCTTGGCCCCATTTTCCAAAGCGGCGAGCGCGGCACATAAGGCGGCATTCCCAGTTCCAACTATGACGACAGATTTTGACATTGGCTTTCCCATTTTACTGCAGTATTGTATCCAAGCGGATACAATAAGGCTTCTCTAAAATGAGCGAAACAAAATTGCAAGTCATGTCCCAAGGCGAAGCAGCATATCATCGACTCTACGAGGCGATACGCGCAGGTGATTTCCGGCCCGGCGACAGGTTGCGCGAAATTGACGTGGCAGAACGATTGACCCTATCTCGCACGCCTGTGCGTGAGGCCCTGCGCAAGCTGGAAAATGACGGTATCGTCGAACATCGGCCCCGATTGGGCGCGGTCATCCGCACATTGACCCCTTCCGAAGTTGTTGAGCTTTACGAAATGCGGCTTGTTCTTGAGCGCACGGCAGCACAGATGGCTGCAAAACACGCCAATACAGCTGAGATTGATCTGCTCAACGACATCAATGATCAAATCGCAGCGCTCGGTGATGAGACGCAACAGGCCGCAGCCTTAAATCAAGATTTCCATCACCGTATTTATCTTGCCAGCCGGAACCGCTTTTTATTGGCCTCGGCCCGAGGTCTCAACAATGCGCTGATGTTGCTAGGGCCCACGACACTGGACGATGAAGCGCGGATAAAAACGGTGAGCGCGCAACATGCTCACATCATCGAGGCCATCCGCGCAGGCGATCAAACCGCGGCCGGCGATGTGGCGGAGGCCCATTTGCAAACCTCTTTGCGCCACAGGCTCAAAGGGCTGGACCGATGAGAGCGCATATCTATGCCTTTTTATGTGGAGGTCTTGGGGTCCTGGCCTTTAAACTGTTGCAGCTGCCGTTGCCTTGGCTTTTGGGGCCAATCTTTGCCTGTTTGATCGCCGCACTGCTTGGCGTGCCCATGCGTGGTGTCAAAGTGATAAATGAAGCCATGCGCAGCATTCTCGGAGTAGCCGTCGGCGCCACATTTTCCCTCGCATTGCTGGTCTCGATGGGCAGCATGTGGTCAACGCTTTTGTTGATCCCGGTGATGACCACCTGCATCGGCCTGGTTGGCGTTTTTTATTTCCAGCGCCTCTGGGGGTTTGATTTTGCCACCAGCTATTATTCCGCAATGCCTGGCGGCCTGCAGGACATGCTGATCTTCGGTGAAGAGGCCGGCGGAAATGTGCGCACGCTCGCGCTGATCCATGCCACACGGGTTTTGGTCATTGTCGTGACCCTGCCCTTTCTATTGGCCTGGGTCTGGGATGCAGATCTGAGCAATCCCCCAGGCGCTCCAGCCGCCAGCATCGCACTCTCACAGCTGGGTTGGATGATTTTTTGTGGGCTGGTGGGCTGGCAGCTGGCAAAACGTATGGGCATGTTCGGAGCTTCCATACTTGGGCCACTATTGTTGGCTGCACTCCTATCCCTGACCGGCATCTTGCACCACCGCCCCCCCTCAGAAGCCATTTGGGCCGCACAATTTTTCATCGGAATGAGCGTCGGGTGCAAATACGCCGGCGTGACCATGGCGGAAATTCGAAAGGATGTGACCGCGGGGCTTGGGTTTTGCATCCTGCTTTTGCTGCTGGCGGTGATCTTCGCCGAAGGAATTCACTTGGCAGGGCTGGCGCCCGCGTTAGAAACCGTTCTCGCCTTCGCACCGGGCGGACAAGCGGAATTGACCGTGCTCGCCCTCATTGTTGGAGCGGATATGGCCTTTGTCGTGGCCCATCATGTCTTGCGGATATTCATCGTTATTCTGGGTGCACCGCTCTTTGCGCGCCTGTTCAGCCCGAAAACCGACGACGCAAAGCTATAACTCTAAACTCAATGACAAAAGAGATCCCGAAAGGGCGCGTCAGTGATAGGCCTCTGGATTAATCATATGAGTAGGCGCTCCCGCGGCATAGGCATTGATTTGATCGAAAATATCGGAAAACTGCATGTCAAACTCATCTTCAGTGACAAAGCCAATATGCGGCGTGGCCAAAACATTCGGGTGTGTCAAAAGAATATTTTCACGATCCAAAAGGGGCTCTTGATCGAACACATCCACAGCGGCGTGAAGCTGGCCCTTCGCAATCTCTGCCTCCAAGACACCGGGGGCCACAAGTCCAGAACGCGACGTATTTACGAACAGAGCGCGCGGCTGCATCTGACCAAGGTCCTCGGCCACAATCAAACCGCGGGTCTCAGGTTTCAACCGGACATGTAGGCTCACGATATCAGACTGCCTAAAAAAAGCCTCGCGGGACACAGCTACGGTTTCACCAGCCGAAGCGGCCCGGGCGCAGCCCGCCTCTGAGCCCCACCAAAGCACCTTGAGCCCCATTGCTTTGGCATAGCCCGCAACCGCTCGTGCAATGCGCCCATACCCGTAAAGCCCCAAAGTCTTGCCGCGCAGGGTCCTGCCGACACCAGATTGCCATCGGCCTGCTTTGATTGAGGCCACCTGCTGCGGGATTTGCCGGTAACTGGCCAAAATCAGAGCCAGCGTATGCTCAGCGGCGGCATAGGATGGCGTGTCTGAATGCATGTTTGAGCAGAGCAAAACACCATGGGCCGTGCAGGCCGGCACATCAACATGCGGATAGACGCTACGCTGTGAGATGAGCTTCAGATTTGCCAAACGCCCTAATAACTCGGCCCCAACCTTAGTCCGCTCGCGAAAGAGCACCAAAGCCTCTACATTTTGCAATCGAGCCGCGAGTTTCACGGGATCCGGTTCATGATCGGTCCAGACGGTCACGTCATGCTTGGCCATTTTGGCAAAGCAAGGCAAGCTGCGCAGTGTATCAAACCAATCATCAAGAATATGGACCTTCATCACCCTACCACTCTTCTTTAAACTGCGGTCAATGACCGGCCCAAATTGACCTTGGAATAAACACCTCTCCCACTGCGATTTTTCGCGCGGTGCGTACGAGACCTGCCGATTTTATTTCAAACCCTGGCTCCGTATCAGCATATTCGACAGCCACTTCAATCTTGCCCGAGGCATGTTCCAAAATCACATTGGCCGGACTCTCATTTGATTTGGCGGCCACACCATCTGCGACGGTCCCGGGGGTCAAAACACAGGAGGCAAGGCATTGCGCACCGGTCACTGCCATAGAGGGATGCGTGCTCCAGGGCATGAAATAACGGGTTGCGATTGTGCCGCCAGCCTTAGCCGGGGCCAGAAGGCCAAATTTCGGGGTCACCGATTTGGTGACATCCCCCATGCCCATCAAAGCCGCCGCCTTTTGCCGGACAGATTCCATTTGATCAAAAAACGCGCGGTTGCTGTCCAACTCAGCTGCAGTTTCATGGCCCGTCAATCCGAAACTCTCCGCTTTTGCAATCACCATAGGCATGGCAACATCCATGCAAGTCACAGCAATTCCATCAATCTGATCGATCCGATTGCCGGTCGGCAAAAAAGCACCCGTGACGCCTCCGACCGTCTCCATGAATTGAACAGCGATTGGCGCAGAGGTTCCCGGCACACCATCAATACGCGACGCACCCTCGTAGCTGACCTGACCACCGCGGGTTTGCACAACAGCGGCGACACGCGCTTGCGTGTTGACCGCGAGAATATTGACAGCCGTCTCACCCTCTTGCGCCTCAACCAACCCCATTTCAATAGCGGCTGGCCCAACGCCGGTTAAGATATTACCGCAGGTTGGCTTGAAATCGACCAATTGGTCTTCCACGCTCACCTGCGCGAAAAAGTAATCCACATCGGCCCAGGGATCGTTTGACTTCGACAACATGGCCACTTTGGTGGTCACCGCAGCGCCGCCACCAATCCCGTCAATGTTCAAAGGATGCCCAGAGCCCACGATCGCGATCAATACCTCAGCCAGCGTTTCAAGGTCCTCAGGAAGATCGGCACGATTTAGATAGGGACCGCGGGAGGTTCCACCGCGCATAAAAAGATAGGGAATCGCAGTTTGTGTCATCTGATATCTGTCATGTGAATGGCCATGGAAGGTTCGAATAGGCTTGCAAGAGACCGGGCGGAAAATCGCGGTTCAATGCCCAAGCCATAGTGCAGATAAACGCGATGCCCGCAAGCGTATAGATCGCCGCAAAAAGTGGGCTGAGATTGGCTCTTATCCGCATGAAGCTGAACAAAAAGAGCCCCAAGGCAATGATGAACCCAAATAAGGCGGTTGCGACGAGGAGCGCTGCAAACCAAGCTAAGGTTGACCACAGACTGTAACGTGCTTGCTCCACTTCGGCGCTGCGCTCGCTGTCAGCAAAAATCGTATCGGTTTCGGGAGCGAGTATCATACGGACAATCATCACCGCACATCCAAGCAAAGAGACGCTGGCGACTAGCATTGGAAAGACCCGGTCGCGGCTATAATCGGGGATCGAACCGGCGTCAAACAACGCATAGCCTATGAATGCGGTTAGGGCCAACAAGAACACCATGGGCGCGCGTTTCGAGCCTGATTTACTGTCCCCTTCGGCCAAAATATGTTTGGCTTGGCGTAGGCCCAGAACAACTGAGACCAACGTGATCGCCAGGAGTACGAGTACGATGGGAGAAAAGATGTAGTCCATCCCGTCCCCAAATCCTTTGCGAAAGCGCGATTGGGCAATTTGAATGGCTTGGTTCGCATAGGTCTCCGCTGGATTGGAGAGGACAAAACCAATCAAAAACGCCGGGCGCGACCAGTCAAAGCGGCGCATCAGAATCCCAAGAAAGCCGATGGCAAAAAGCGCGATAAGATCCATCAAATTTTGCCCAGATTGAAAGGCTGCGAAGCTGATAATCATGAACAAAAACGGTGCTAGTAGAACAAAACGGATGGTTGTGAGCTTGGCGATCCCGCCGGAGGCTGCGATGCAAAGCAATGTTCCCACGACATTGGCCAGGGCAAGCAGCCAAACGATCGCATAGGTAATGTCGAGATTGTTTTTTATCATGGCCGGCCCGACCTCAATTTGACCAGATCCAAGCAGCGCAATTGCGCCGATAAAGATTGCCATCGAGCCAGATCCAGGAATTCCAAACAGCAAGGTCGGCACAAGCCCCCCGCCCTCTTTGGCATTGTTTGAGCTTTCCGGCCCGATCACACCGCGCACGTCGCCTGTGCCGAAATTACTCTTATCCTTGCTGGTTTGAACCGTGTGACCATAGGCAATCCAATCCACCACCGAGCCACCAAGACCAGGGATAACACCCACGATCACCCCGATGATAGAACAGCGCATTGACAGCCAAATATTGGCAAACCAATCTTTAACCCCTTCGATCCAGCCCCCACCAATCTGCGGCTCTTGGCTGATGGCGCGGTCATTGCGCAGCAGGGCGATAATCTCGGGAATTGCGAAAATGCCAAGGCCGACGATGACCAATTTCAGACCGTCGACCAGATAGGGAAAATCGTATGAGGACATGCGCAAATCGCCAGAGGACGCGCCTTCTCCAATGGTGCCAATCAACATGCCCAGACCGGCCGCTACGATGCCTTTGATTGCCACACGCCCGGCCAAAATACCCACCATTGAGAGGCCAAAAATCGTGATCATCAACAGCTCTGGCGTGCGAAACTCCAAAACGATCGGCCGGGCCACTAAAATAAAGACCGTCAAAAAACTCGCGCCAACCAACCCGCCGAAAAGCGACGAGGCAAAAGCAGCCGATAGCGCCCGCGCGGCCTTGCCCTTTTGAGCCATCGGAAAACCGTCCAGGACAGTGGCTTGTGACGCAGAGGAGCCCGGAATCCCCATCAAAACCGAAGCAAACGTGTCAGAGATTGGCACAACCGCCACCATACCGATCATCAACGCAAGACCTAAGATTGGATCCATACCAAACATGAAGGGCAGCAGTAGCGACAGGCCGGCGATGCCGCCGAGGCCGGGGAACACGCCGATACAGAGCCCCATCAGCACACCCAGGATCAAATAGCCCAAAACAACCGGTTGCAGGATAAGCGCCCAAGCCTCACCGAAGGCAGGCAACGCCTCCATGACTACTTCCAAGACCATGTCCTCCCACTTTCCTTGATAAAACGCCCCACCAGTCGTAAGTGGGGCGTTCAAAAAGGAAACTTTAGTTTAGAGAAACACCGTATTTTTCTTGGAGCCAGTTCACAATGAAGGCTTTGGCGTCAGCGCTCACGTTTGTCCCACTCACTTTGGCAGCTTCAGCCGCGGCGCCTGTCATCTGCGGATATTTACCCAGACGCTTGCTAGAAATCTCTGCAAAATCAGCGCGCGCTTTCACAGCTTCAAATGCCGCCGTGTAAGTCACAATGGCATCATTGGTCGCCCCTTTTGGCAAGAAGACCATTTTTTGAGCTGGGAACCCTGCAGTGAAGAAGGCTTTCCATGCATCCCATTTTTCCCCAGATGTTTCACAACCATCGGTTGCTTCGCACACTTCTTTAAAGCTTGGCATGTCTGGGAATGTGGGATCGCGCGTGATTTCGCCATCATCATTCAAAGCGCCCCAGGTCATCATTGGCACGGCAGTGCCAGCTTCAACCAATGGTGTCACACCAGACAAATAAGATGATGAAGTTTGATAGTCGATATTCGCTTCGCCCCGTTCAAACATTAAGCGCCCATCACCGCGCCCTTTGATTCCCATAACGCTCTCAACGTTCAGGCCCAGCATTTCCCAAGCCAGTGTCGGAACCAAGTCAAGACGTGTGGCGCCTTGGTTGCCATAGATGAAGTCCGTGTCTTTGAGACCAGAGGCGTCTAAACCGTCCATTTTTGCGGCAAGCTCAGGCGGTAGATAAGCCACGCCACCTGTCCCAGAGGCCAAAACCACATTCCAGTCAGCATAGTCAAATTTCACCCTTGGGTCACCCAGCAAGAATGGAAATTGCGTCGAACCGGACGAGCCAAAAATCAGCGTGCCATCTTCATATTCTTGCTCTTGGAAATAGTTGGCGCCCTTAGTTGAGCCGGCACCTGGCATGAATTTTACGACAACAGTAGGCTGGCCCGGCAAAGCTTCCGACAGCAAAGGCGCGTAAAAATTTGCCCATTTGGCGGAGCCGCCTGTTTCAGAAAATGGAATGATCCATTCAACAGTCTTGCCTGTCAGATCAATCCCATGGCCGCCTGCGTGAGCCTGCAAGCCAAATGTGGCCGTGGCGGCAGCCACAAGTCCCATCGCCATACGACGTGTTGTTTTCAGTGTAGACATTTAATCCTCCCAGATTTTTTTGCCCCGTTAGAAGCAGCGTCAATAGAATCTCTTTGGAGCATATACCCCAGGTTGATGCTTGCTATGTAATCTGCGAAACTTTCATGAAACTTTCACGGATTGGAAAAACAGCAGTGCGCATCACGCTTGTTGAAGACAATATCAGCCTTGCGAAAGGCATTACCTATCGTTTGGAAGATGCAGGCCATTCCGTGGATGCGATTGCCAATGGCGACGAGGCGCAAGACTACCTCATAAAAGATGGCGCCGATCTCGTGATTCTAGATATCAATCTGCCGGGAATGAATGGGCTGGATCTGCTGGCGCAAATGCGCAAGCGCGGTGATGTGCGGCCGGTGATCTTGCTGACGGCCCGGGCTGAAACGCAAGATCGGGTCACAGGATTAGATGCCGGGGCCGATGATTATTTGATCAAGCCCTTCGAGATGGCCGAGTTGGAGGCCAGAGTCCGCGCCCTTCTGCGCCGCCGCGCTATTCCGCAGCAAAAGCTCCGCAAAATTGGATCATTGCATTACGATCCAAACGCACGCCAATTGTTTTATGGCCAAACCGCCCTGGAAATACCCCGCCGCGAAATGTCGGTCTTTGAATGTTTACTCAGTGCAGACGGACGGTTGGTCTCCAAAAGCGCAGTGCTCGATCATGTCTATGGAGTTGGGGCTGATATAGAAGAAAAAGTCGTCGAAGTTTATATCTCTCGGCTCCGCCATAAATTGAAAGACTACGGCGTTTTGATCCAGGCACGCCGGGGACTGGGGTATCACATTTTGGCGCAGGAGAGCACATGAAACCCAGCTCTTTGAGGGCTCGGCTGACGCTGATCATCCTACCGCCTTTGCTCATCATCTCTTTGATTGCCGGTGCTTGGCAGTTCCACAACACAACTCTGCGTGCCGAAAGCATCTTTGACAAAGGCCTGCTGTCCGCTGCAATAGCGATATCGCGCGATGTTGCGCTATCGGATGGAGATGCAATCAGCCCGTCGACACGTCGCCTGTTGGCCGATACCTCTGGGGGCACGATATTTTATCATGTGTTTGCCCCGGACGGCGTCTTTGTGACAGGATATTCAACCCCGCCAATCCTGCCCAGTAAGGCTCCCAAAGGGGTCACAGATCCCTATTATTACAACAGTGTGTATCAGGGCGAAAACGTTCGAGTGCTGCGCTTTCAAGATGCGACTTTGGTCAGTGGCATTGCCGGAATTTTCAACATCACTGTGTGGCAAAATGCGCGCGTGCGCAGCAGCTTTGTGCGCAATGTCTTGTCGCGATCCTTTGCGGTGATTGCCGCGCTGGTGATGAGCGTTGCTATCGTTGTTTGGTTCGGCGTACGTTTGGGGCTGCGACCGCTTTTGGAGCTTGAGCGCGCCATTGCCAAGCGCACACCAAGCGAATTGGAACCAATCCGCAGGGCTGTTCCCACCGAGGCCCAAGGGCTGGTGACAACTTTAAATGGTTTATTAAATCGGGTGTCCCGCCGCATCAGCTCAAAGGACGAATTTATCTCGAACGCGGCCCATCAGCTGCGCAACCCCATGGCCGGCGTTCTTGCGCTGGCCGAAGCGGTCACCACAGCGCCAAACCCCCAAACAGCGCATCAGCGCAGCGCGGAGCTGCTGCAAGCCGCACGCGAGGCGAGCGATCTGACCAATAAGCTTTTGTCCTTTGAGCGCGCGGGGGGCACGGATGTGTTGCGATCAGGCAGCCAGATTGATCTCAACCAGCTGATCGTGAATGCCGGCAACGCCTTTAAACAAAACCACCTCAAGGCCAGCTTGAAAGTGACGCAAGATTTGCCCCGCGAACGCCTCTTTATTCAAGCCGATCAAACCATGCTCCAAGAAGCCATTTTGAACATATTCAGCAATTCTTTGGTGCATGGCGGACCAAAGTTTACACAAATTTGGGTCACGCTTCGCAAGAGAAACGCCGCGGCAGAAATTCTCATACAAGATGATGGCATTGGAATACCCGAGGAGCGCCACCTCGAAGCACTGAGCCGATTTTCACAAGCGGGCGGTGGCCCAGGCAGCGGGCTTGGCCTCGCCATCGCGGTCCGCGTGATGAAAAATCATGGCGGGCAATTGAGCATCTTGCCCTCCTCCCGTGGCGCGACAATCAAACTGCGCATGCCTTTGCTGGAGATCTGATCCTCCGCCCGGTGCGGCGGCCGCAAGTGCCGCGCGCAAAACCTTTGAATTTCTCGAAACGATGCAAAAAACTGACGCGCCGATAAAATTATTGTGGCGCTTCCTTGCGCCCATACGCTAAACTATCTTCTCTATCCCATTCAAATGATCCGTCAATACAACTCCAAGAGGCCTACTGCATGAGCGCTATCGCATCCATCGATGTCAGTCTATTTCATATTCCCTTAGCCGAGGTGTTGGTGGATGCCAAACACGGCGACCATCATATTTTTGAGCTGATCACCGCAACCGTCCATCTTGAGGATGGATCATCTGGCACCGGTTATACCTACACGGGTGGCAAGGGCGGACATGCGATCGCTGCCATGATATCTCATGACTTGACCCCATTTCTTTTGGGCCAATCCGCAACGGATGTGGAAGGTCTCTATGATGCGATGCAATGGCACGTGCATTATGTGGCGCGCGGCGGCATCGCTTCATTTGCGATCTCTGCTGTGGATATTGCACTTTGGGATCTGCGCGGCAAACGCAGCGGCCAGCCTCTTTGGCAAATGGCCGGCGGCGCGGCGCAGTCTTGTAAAGCCTATTGCGGCGGCATTGATCTTGGCTTTCCCCTGCCAAAACTTTTGGACAATATCCAAAGCTATCTCGACCGTGGCTTCAACGGCGTGAAGATCAAGATTGGTCAACCCACCCTCGCGGAAGATCTTGCCCGAATAAAAGCGGTTCGTGAGCTCATTGGGCCAGATATCACATTCATGGTGGATGCAAATTATTCGATGACAGTCGAGGAAGCGATCACCGCAGCCAAAGCCTTTGCTCCCTATGACATCGCGTGGTTTGAAGAACCGATCATCCCCGACAACTATCTGGGCTACGCTGAAATCAGAGCGGCCACCGGAATGCCCCTGGCGATGGGGGAAAATTTGCACACTATTCACGAGTTTGAACATGCATTTGCGCAATCCGACCTGAGCTTCATCCAGCCAGATGCCTCAAATTGCGGCGGCATCACCGGCTTTCTTCAGGTTGCAGCCCTAGCCGAACAAGCCGGTGTCCCGGTTTGTAGTCACGGCATGCAAGAGCTGCATGTGAGCCTCGTTTCCGGTCAGAAGAACGCGGGCTGGATCGAGGTTCATTCCTTCCCCATTGAGCATTACACATTGCGCCCACTGGTCGTCGAAAACCATATGGCCCTTGCCCCCAATACCCCAGGCATCGGCGTGACATTCGACTGGCAAAAGCTAGAAACCGAAAACCTTTTGCCTCGCTGATCAATATCCTTGCTCAGACACTCTCGAGGTATGCAAATAACCCTTAAAAATATAGGTAATCCGGAAACCTAATCAGTTTCACACCGAATTGGGAAGGTACAGGTTTCTGTTGCCAGGTACCTGCGGACCCCGCCTGACGCTGCAAGGCGACAGGGCTTAAGGTTTCAATGTTTCGGACTGCTTACGCAGCCAGAGCCATTGGAGCTTTGTTGTCATTTGCAACTAGCTTAAATGAACCGATAACGGTGGTATCTCACCGAGCCAAAGCTAACCCCTTTAGACGTCCGTCGATCCTATTTCAGCCCCATCTGTCCCCAAATGAGGGAGATTTGGTGGAGCTGCCGGGTACCGCCCCCGGGTCCGATCCGTTTATTACGAGCGCGTTTATGACCATAGTCCCGAAGGACATCTCAGATGTAATGTGCTTTTCGATTAATTGAAAGGGGCGCAGACGGCTAAATTGCGAAAGTACCAGCACTGTTTTCGGGCCAGCCTCTGGCACTTGGCCGCGATTGACGCTAGCAAGAGAAAATTGTCTAATCTTGGAGTGTCTCATGTTTAATGCCTTAGTTGTCGAAAAAACGGAAGCCGGCACCCAAGCCGCGTTGCGGCAAATTTCATATGACGATTTACCCGCTGGCGATGTGACAGTGGCGGTTGAATATTCCACGGTAAATTACAAGGACGGCCTTTGCATCGGTCCTGGCGGTGGTTTGGTCCGCGTGTATCCACATGTGCCAGGAATTGATTTTGCCGGTACCGTCGAGAACTCGGACGATCCGCGCTATCAACCAGGGGATCAAGTTATTTTGACCGGCTGGCGCGTCGGTGAGACCCATTGGGGCGGCTATGCGCAAAAGGCGCGGATCAAGGCTGATTTTCTTGTGCCGCTTCCGCAGGGGATGACGAGCCGGCAAGCTATGGCAGTGGGAACCGCTGGCCTCACGGCGATGTTGGCGGTTATGGCGCTTGAGGATCAAGGGCTTCAGCCTGGTTCAGCGCCTGTTTTGGTCACCGGTGCAGCGGGCGGCGTGGGCTCTGTAGCCACGGCGCTCTTAGCCAATTTGGGCTATGAGGTGGCGGCCGTCACCGGGCGTCCCGAGACAGCAGATTATCTGACCTCCTTGGGCGCCGCGCAGATTGTTGCGCGCGATGAGATCAATGAAGTGACCAAACGGCCACTTGAGGCCGAGACCTGGGCGGGCTGTGTCGATGCCGTGGGCGGCGACATGCTGGCGCGCGTGCTGGGGCAAATGTGCTATGGCGCGTCTGTGGCGGCAGTGGGGCTGGCTGGCGGGGCAAACCTTCCGGCGACGGTTATTCCCTTTTTGCTGCGCGGTGTGAACCTGTTGGGTATCGACAGTGTGATGCAACCTTTTGAAAATCGGCAAAAGGCTTGGGCACGGATCGCCAAAGATCTGCCACTCGACAAGCTTGAAGGCATGATTGTTCCCGCGGTTTTGTCCGATCTACCGCGCTTGGGCAAAGAGATCCTCAAAGGTCAAGTGAAGGGCCGCGTCGTGGTTGACGTCAACGCCTAAGCGCCGCAAGGTGCAGCTCAAGTGGGCCTCATCTTAAAGTGGCTCGCCTTTCGTGTTTTCTCGGGATAGCCCGAAAAGCCATCTGCTGAGGACCAACGCCATGCAGCTTGATCTAGAGTTCATCCGCCAGAATTTCCCTGCCTTTGACGTGCCGTCTTTGCAGGGGCAATCCTTTTTCGAAAACGCAGGGGGATCTTACACCTGTGTACAAGTTCAGGACCGTCTGGCCCGGTTCTATCGGGAGCGCAAAGTACAGCCCTATGCGCCTTATGAGGCGTCGCGCATGGGCGGAGCGGAAATGGATGAGGCCCGCGAGCGCCTGGCCGCGATGCTGGGCGTGCAGAGTGATGAGCTGAGTTTTGGACCCTCCACCACCCAAAATACCTATGTTTTGGCACAAGCGGTCAGGCAATGGCTGGAGCCGGGGCAGTCTATCATCGTCACCAACCAAGACCATGAAGCCAATTCGGGCCCTTGGCGGCGCTTGGCTGATTGGGGAGTTGAGGTGAAAGAATGGTGCGTTGATCCGCAAACAGGTCTGCTCGATCCTCAAGATCTGCAAGCTCTGCTCGATGGCTCGGTGCGCATGGTGTGCTTTCCGCATTGCTCCAATGTGATCGCCGCGGTGAACCCTGTGGCGGAAATTACGGCGATGATCCGCGCGGCCGGAGCTTATTCTTGCGTCGATGGCGTGAGTTATGCGCCACATGGCTTTGTGAATGTTTCGGAATTAGGGGCGGATATCTACCTGTTTTCTGCCTATAAAACTTATGGGCCTCATCAAGGGCTGATGGTGATCCGGCGTGATCTTGGTATGCGCCTGCCCAATCAAGGGCATTATTTTAATGAAGGTAGCTTGTATAAGCGCTTTACACCTGCCGGCCCCGATCATGCGCAGGTGGCGGCTTGTGCGGGTATGGCCGATTACATGGATGCCGTGTATGCACATCACTTTCCTGCTGATGCCACAGCTGCGCAGCGAGCTGCAAAGGTGCATGACCTGTTTCGCGATCACGAAACCCGTTTGGCGCAACCGATCTTGGACTATCTGAGCACTAAAAATTCCGTACATTTGATTGGCCCGGCTCAAGCAAAAGATCGCGCACCAACAATCTCTGTGCAACTGCCTATACCCGGCGAGATGGCGGCAGAGAAGCTTGCACCCTTCGGCGTTATGGCGGGGGGTGGTGATTTCTACGCGGTGCGCCCATTGTCTGCGCTTGGCATTGCGCCGGAGCATGGGGTGCTGCGGCTGTCTTTTGTGCATTATACCGGTGCCGATGATGTTGACCGGCTGTTAAATGCCCTAGATCACGTCCTATAGCGATTTAAGAGGGACGCGACATGACCCCAACTCTATTGTGGTTCCGGCGCGACCTGCGTCTACAGGACCACGCGGCGCTGACGGCGGCCATGTCTCGAGGCGGCCCGGTGATTGCGGTTTTCATATGTGATGCCCAAGTTGAGACCCTTGGATCGGCTCCGAAATGGCGGTTGGGCGCGGGGGTCGCGGCCTTGCAAACGGCTCTCGCCGCCAAAGGCAACCGGCTGATTTTACGGCGCGGGGCGGCGTTAGATGTGATCCACCAGCTGGTCGAGGAAACGGGCGCGACGGCGGTCTACTGGCAGCGTGCCTATGATCCAGAAAGTCAGGCGCGAGATGCTAAAGTGAAGGCGTCCCTGTCTGCAATGGGTCTGGAGGCCAAAAGCTTTAAAGGCCATTTATTGTTTGAACCCTGGACGGTGCAAACCAAACTGGGCGGATTTTACAAAGTCTATACGCCGCTTTGGAGGGCGGTGTGCGGGCGTGAGGTGCCGGAGCCCTTGCCAGAGCCAGGGCGGATTCCGGGGCCCGAAATTTATCCCAACTCCGAGGCGCTGGGCGCATGGGGCTTGGGGCGCGATATGCAGCGTGGCGCTGCAATTGTGGCGCAATATGCGCGAGTTGGTGCGGATTTGGCACAGGAGCGACTGGCAGAATTCACCCGAGGAGCCCTGCGGCAATATGGCGAGCGGCGGGATATTCCCGGTGAAGATGGCACGTCAAAATTAGCAGAAAATTTAGCTCTGGGGGAAATTACCCCGGCGCAATGCTGGCACGCCGCGCAAGCCGAGTGGGAGCGTGGCAATCCGGGGGCGGAAATTTTCCGCAAAGAGTTGG
>JAKMFM010000006.1 GCA_022425445.1 Planktomarina sp. | reverse complement strand
AAATCCAATCTGATTTCATCAAAATTATTTGTCCCGCGACGAAATCCGATATCTTTGCCCCAATAATCTGGATTGCGCATCAGGCGGACATAGTTTCCAGGATCAAAATCACCAATGACGTAAGGCGCACTGGAGATGGGGATGACATCAAGGCCTGAGTTTTCGAAATCTGCCGTTTCCCATTGTGCCTTTTTCAAGATTGGTCTGAGACCCACCAAGAGCGCCAATTCACGATCTTCCGCCACGAAAGTGAATTTCACCTTGCGCGGTCCAGTCTGGGTGACCGTTTCGATTTTTTTCCAAAGCCCATGGTAGCGCGGATGGCCGATGGTTCCCAAAGTTTCATATGACCAAATCACATCCTCCACTGTCACCGGGCTTCCATCAGAGAATCGTGCCTCTGGATGCAGCGAAAATTCAACCCAACGACGGGTTTCATCGGTCTCAATTGATTCGGCCAACAGCGTGTAGAGGGTAAAAGGCTCGTCATAAGACCGGCCCATCAAGCTCTCATAGGCCAGAAATCTAAGCTGCCATGGTACCGAGCCTTTGCGAACATGAGGATTAAGCGAGGTGAAGGTGCCTCCTTCTGCGGAAACGATGGTTCCACCTTTGGGAGCGTTCGGGTTCGCATAGGGCAGGGACACAAAATCCTGTGGTAATGCAGGCGCGCCATACATAGCTATGCCATGCTGTGGATTTGCCACTGTCACATGGCCTGACAGTAACGCACTGGCGATAACCACACCAAAAAGCTTCGATTTGATCCCGTATCCAAGTATCATATGAGGCCCGTCCTGTTATATTTGCCAAGCGTTGCTCACAAGCTAACGCGGCAATAATTTTTTTTCAAACTTTTAGCTTGGAGCCGCCAAACAGATTGTTTATGGTGTATGTACTGCTCGATAGGTTTCTTGCCTGTATGAAACCTGCCTCAATAACTTAACGCCAGCTTCATGCTGGCGTTTTTTTTGGGCCGGGTGACCCAATGGGAACGCTCAAGAGCTAACCAACAATGCGGCGATGGTCCACATCGTCACGCCGACCAAAACGTCCAGCACTCGCCAAGCCTTGCTCGACCCCATGACGGGCGCCAAAATTCTGGCACCGAATCCGAGGCTACAGAAAAACACCAAAGAGCCGATACTGGCACCAGTCGCGAAAGCATAACGCAGGCTGTTTGCATCGTATTGCGCGGAAACGGCACCAATGAGGCCGATTGTGTCGAGATAGACATGCGGATTTAGAAAGGTGAATCCGGCCAATGTCATCAGGGCCTTTTTGATGCTCTGCCGTCCTTCACCAAGCTCCAAACTATAATCTCCCAAAAAGCCGGCCCGGAAGCGTAGAGCGCCATAGGCGCATAAAAACAAAGCGCCGCTCCAGGTCATGAGACGGGCAAGCCCGGTAGCCATTTGCGCGATAACTCCAAAGCCAATGACCCCGGTCCAAATCAGAAGCGCATCGCTTGCCGCGGCAAATAAGCAAAGCGGCAAAACATGGCTGCGCAAAATACCCTGGCGCAGAATAAACACATTTTGCGCGCCAACCGCCAAAATCAGCGACATGAGCGTGATGAACCCTGTGAAAAAGGCCTGTGTCATTTGGTGGTTGGCGCGTTGTCTTCAGGATAGACTAGACCGGCCGATATAATCAGCTTTGCTGCATCTTCGACTGACATTTTCAGCTCTTTAATATCTTGGCTGGGAACAAACAAAAGAAAGCCAGAGGTCGGGTTGGGGGTTGTCGGCACGAAAACCGATACCAATTGGCCGCCATCTGGCGCATGGGTGGCAACTTCGCCCCGGGCGGTGGTGGCAACAAATCCGATCACCCAGATGCCCTTACGCGGATATTCAATCAAACAGGCTCGATCGAAATTACTATTCTTTTGGTTGAATACCGTTTCGGCAATTTGTTTGACGCCGCTGTATATTGTGCGCACCACGGGCATCCGGCGCACCAAACCTTCGGCCCAACGCAGCAGCGACCGCCCGACAAAGCCTTTGCCGAGCCAGCCAACAACAAAGGTGAACACCAAAAAGACAATGAGACCAAATCCGCGAATGTCATATTGATCGCCCAGCTGTATATCGAAAAGTGTTTGAATATAGCGATCCGGCTGATAGCTGTCGGGGACAATCGCCCAAACCCGTGCATCGATCCAACCCACGACAGACCAAATCAACCAAGCGGTCAACCCGATCGGCGCGATAATCACCAAACCGGTAAAAAAGTTTGAGCGCATCGCGCCCATCCAACCTTGACGTCTTGGGTTTTGATCTGGAGGCGTTTCCATGAAGTGTCCTGTGTCCCTGTCGTGTGAGGTTTAGCCAGCACAGTTGAGAGTGACAAGATTTTTCGGGTGTAGGTTCATCATTTTGGCACGTCCCAGCAAGATTTGGCGATCTGCGCGGCCAAACGCGCGTTGTTTTTCACCAAGGCAATATTGGTTTGCAGAGATTTCCCCTCGGTAAGCTCAAAGATTCGGTTCAGTAAAAACGGCGTAACAGCTTTGGCGCTTATGCCTAGCCTGTGAGCCTCATGCAGGGCCAGCTCGATCATTGGGCCAATCTCTTCGGCACTGATTTCATCGGCCTTTGGAACCGGGTTGGCGATCAATTGGCCGCCGCTCAAGCCCAAGGCTTGGCGCATACGCAAGCCGGCTGCAATTTGCTGCGGGGTGTCACAGCGCAGGGGGGCTGGAATATCGCTTGTTTGCGACCAAAAGGCAGGCATGACATCCTGACCGTAGGCAATCACAGGAACACCATAGGTTTCGAGGACTTCCATGGTTTTTGGGATATCGAGGATCGCTTTTGGTCCAGCGGCCACAACAATAACCCCAGTGGTTGCCAATTCGCGTAAATCGGCCGAAATATCAAAGGTGAGCTCTGCCCCGCGGTGCACGCCTCCAATGCCTCCGGTGGCAAAAACCTCAATCCCGGCTGCCTGCGCTGCAATCATCGTAGCTGCCACGGTGGTGGCGCCGCTTTTGCCGGTAGACATTACAAAGGCCATATCCGCACGTGACAATTTGGCGACATTGCGTGCCTGTGCCAAAGCCGTTAATTGCTCCGGACCTAATCCGATGTGCAGCTGACCGTTCAAGACGGCGATGGTCGCCGGTACAGCCCCCGCGTCGCGCACTTCTTGCTCAACTGCCCGCGCCACCTCCAGGTTCTGGGGATAGGGCATGCCATGGGTGATGATGGTGCTTTCCAGCGCCACAACCGGCTTTGAAAATCCAGCCCCGGTCCGAATAGCCTCTATCTCGGCGCTATAGGTACACTTCATATTCTATCCCTCTGATTTACCGGAAACATAAGCGGCTGCGGCATTTGAGGCCGATTGGAGCGCCTGCAACGCCCCGGCGCCGCGCAGCTCTGCGGCAATATGTGCGGCCATAAATGTGTCACCTGCGCCTGTAACACGGCTGGCCAAAACAGCTGGCGGCAGGGCGAGAACGCAGCCGTCGCCATCAGCTTTTGCTGCGGCGTTGGGGCCGTGGGTCACCACTGCACGGTTGGCCCCGCGGGCGACTAAGGCCGAAGCGGCAAGTGACGCGTCGGCAAACT